>CAJXIQ010000017.1 GCA_913054375.1 uncultured Bacteroidota bacterium | reverse complement strand
CATCAGCAGCGTACTCAAAGCGTTGCTTAAATTCTTGAGCCTGCTTGTATGAGATATTCTCATAGTATACCCGCTTTCTTTTTCTACTCAAGCTAAATCCAGAGTTCCTATTTTGGATATTAAAAGAGTTAGCTCCCATGAAACTAAAATTCCTAACCAAAGAAGACTCTATCCCATCTATAGCTGTAAGTATACCAACCAAGGCCATGATACCTATGGATATAATCATGCAGGTAATAACCGTTCGTGTAATAGTGCCCCGTATAGAGGTGAATGCTTCTTTTACATTTTGAATTACAGTCATGAAGTACAAAGTAAGTAGGAAAAATATCCTTAGCATAAATCATCTATCAAAACCGAGCAATTTTCGATTTTTATAAAAAAATAATAGCCCAAAAATACTAGAATACCTAAATTCGTTAATGTATATATGATACTAGCAGAAATAGATGGATGGGAAGTAGTTATTAATGGTCTTAACTTTTTGATACCCGCAGGTATTGTTTTTGGCACCACGTACTACCTAGTGAATAAACTAGTAAGCGAACAACGTAACATCCGCCTACTAGAACTCAAAAAAGAACAAATGCATGAGTTAACTCCTACAAAACTTCAAGCCTACGAGCGTCTCACCCTTTTTTTGGACAGAATAAGCCCAGATAACCTTGTGGTGCGCCTGTCTAAATCTGGGCAGAGTGCCACTCAATTGAGGTATGAACTGATACAAACAATACTAGGTGAGTACAACCACAATATTAGCCAACAGATCTACGTCAGTAATAGTACCTGGAGAATTATACAAGCAGTAAAAGACCAGGTTATCGACACTATTGAAAATTGTTACACAACTTGTAAAACATCAGACTCAGGACCAGAGTTAGGTAAGAAAATCCTAACACATACCATAGCTCACAACCCACAGAGCATACAGACAGCCATTGAATTGCTTAAAAAAGAAATTGACATTGCATTATAAATCGATCATACTACTTCTCAGTATCACCAGCTGCAACCTGGCCACACAAAGCTATGTACAACCTACTAGTAATATTAACATTACCAATTCACTTACAAATGATGAGGCGGTAAGTAACATGATAACGCCATACAAAAAGGGTATGAGTAAGGCTATGAACGAGGTGATCGGATTCTGTCCCGCTTTTTTAGAGAAGGAAAAGCCCAGTAGTATTCTTGGCTCTTTTATGGCAGAAGCAACTCTGCAAGCAGCAGCATCTACAGGAGAAAAAGTCGATTTTTGTCTGCTCAACTATGGCGGTATTCGGAGCACACTAGACTCAGGCAATATTACCATTGGAGAGGTATTTGAGATTATGCCGTTCGAAAATGAAATTACGATTCTCACGCTTTCTAAAGCTCAAATGGATACCCTTTATACAGTCATAGCTAAAAAAGGAGGAGAACCTTTTGCAAATCGAAATTGGCAAGAGAAAACCGCCAATCACAAGGCCAACAGTGCTTCTTTTAGGCTTGTTACAAATGACTACATGGCAAATGGAGGCGATAACTATACGATTCTTACCCATGCCAAAGAACGGATAGATACAGGTATAAAAATACGAGACGGTCTCATCACATATATAAAAGCACATAATCCACTTCCGCTCATCTATAAACCATCTAGAAATTGAATCGTAAAGACTTCATAAAACAGGCCAGCCTATTGGCCGCGGGTAGCGCACTGGCGCCTTTGCACACTTTTGGGCAAGACAGGGATAGATTGGTCATTTTGCACACCAATGACTGGCATAGCCACATAGAGCCCTTCGCGAAAGATCACAAGCGATATCCTGCACAAGGGGGAGCTGCACGCCGAGCTACCCTCGTAAAGCAAATACGCCAAGAGTATAAAAATGTACTTTTACTTGATAGTGGCGACATTTTTCAAGGCACACCGTACTTCAACTATTACGGTGGCGAGTTAGAATTTAAGCTGATGAGCGAAATGGGCTACGACTATGCTACACTTGGCAACCATGATTTTGACGGCGGAATAGATGGCCTAGTCAAGCAACTACCGCACGCAAATTTTTCGTTCCTGAATGCGAATTATGATTTCAAAAATACCAAGCTACAGGGGAAGATAAAACCTTACTCTATTGTACAAAAAGGAAAGTTTAAGATCGGAGTGTTTGGTGTGGGGATAGAGTTGAATGGTCTTGTTCCGAAAAAACTATTTGGAGGTATAACCTACAACGATCCTATTAAAATAGCCAATGAAGTAGCTGCTGAATTACGAAAAAAAGGATGCAATCTGATCATCTGCTTGTCTCACCTTGGATTCAACTATAAATCTAATAAGGTGAGTGACAAAGTATTAGCTAAAATGTCCAGTAATATAGACCTAATACTGGGGGGCCACACCCATACATTTTTGAGTTCTCCACAGCCCATTTTAAATCAAAATGGGAGAGAAATATTTATTAATCAGACAGGTTGGGCAGGTATAAACTTGGGACGAGTTGATTATGAGACCAATAACGCAAAAACCGCTACACTACACGGTTCTACTATGCTAAATATTTCATAAAATCAATACTAAAAAGATTTTTTTAGAAACTTTTTTTACCCCAACTTGCGAGCATGTTAGTAACCGCTAGGGACGCTACCATATATTACATTACTTGAACATCTTAATAACCAAAAACTTAAATGAGCGAACAACACGAAGCGGTGTGGAAAAATTGCATTCAGACAATAAAAGATAATGTTAATAAACAAAGTTTTAAGACCTGGTTTACACCGATTAAAGCGTTAAAGCTTGAAGACAAAGTGCTGACCATTCAGGTCCCTAGTCAATTTTTCTATGAATGGCTGGAGGAGCACTATGTTGCTCTTTTAAAGAAAACACTCGAGAAAGAACTTGGCATAGGCTCAAAACTAGAGTACAATGTCATCGTAGAAAACAGTGGAGGAGCAAATAGTAGGCCTTACACTGTGAGTATGCCTACACGCAATGTGACACACAATAACAAAAACGAGATGGGTATGCCAATAAACCTATCCAACAACATCCACAACCCATTTATTATACCAGGATTAAAAAAGCTCAATGTTGATTCGCAATTAAATTCAAACTATACGTTTGACAATTTTATAGAAGGAGAATGTAACCGACTAGCTCGCTCAGCTGGATATGCTGTTGCAAATAAACCTGGGGGTACAGCTTTCAACCCATTAATGATTTTTGGTGGAGTTGGTCTTGGTAAAACACACCTAGTTCACGCCATAGGTAACCGTATAAAAGAAATTTCTAGTACCAAGTCTGTATTGTTTGTATCGTCTGAACGATTTATTAACCAGTACGTAGACAGCGCAAAGAATGGCAACTACAACGATTTCCTGCACTTCTATCAAATGATAGATGTACTCATCGTAGATGATGTTCAGTTTTTCGCCAAAAAAGAAAAAACACAAGAGATTTTCTTCCAAATATTTAACTACCTACATCAAAACGGGAAACAATTAATTCTAACATCGGATAGAGCACCAAAGGATCTTAAAGACGTAGACGAACGATTGCTCTCTAGATTCAAGTGGGGTCTTTCTGCAGATTTACAAAATCCAGATTTCGACACGCGCGTTTCCATTTTGGAACAAAAGATGTATCAAGATGGGATCAAATTTGCTCCAGAAGTCATTGAGTACGTAGCGAACAAAGTAGATAGTAACATAAGAGAACTTGAGGGTGCTCTTATCTCTCTTATCGCGCAGGCCTCTCTAAATAGAAAAGAGATTGACCTTGACATGACGAAGAAAATGATGAAGAATTTTGTGAAAAACTCATCTCGCGAGATATCCATCGAGTTTATTCAGAAATTAGTTTCTGATTACTTTGGTGTGAGTGTAGACCTAATGAAGTCCAAAACACGTAAACGTGAAATAGTGCAGGCTCGTCAAATCTCTATGTTCTTTGCTAAGCAGCTTACACAAGCAAGTCTCAAAAACATAGGAATGTACTTTGGCGGCAGAGATCACTCTACGGTAATACATGCTTGTCAAACAGTAAACGACCTCATAGACACCGACAAAAAATTCAAGTCTGATGTAGACGAATTAACCAAACGTATCAAGATAAATACATACTAATCACAAGATAAGTAATTAAAAAAAAGCGAACTACATCTGCAGTTCGCTTTTTTTGTACAGTATTTTTTGTTCATCCTATCATCCAATAAGCACTTTAGTCATTTCTCCAATAATAAAACCTACCTTTGCACCCATTTTAAATACGCATTATGCAGAATATTAGAAACGTTGCTATCATAGCTCACGTTGACCACGGTAAGACTACTCTTGTAGACAAGATACTTGAAGCTTGTCAATTTTTTAAAGATCACCAAAAACCAGGTGAACTTGTTATGGACAATAATGACTTAGAGAAAGAACGTGGTATTACCATTCTCTCTAAGAATGTATCTGTGCAATACAAAGGAACTAAGATTAACATCATCGACACACCAGGTCACTCAGATTTTGGGGGAGAAGTAGAACGTGTGATGAATATGGCTGACGGAGTACTGCTACTCGTAGATGCTTTCGAAGGACCAATGCCCCAAACGCGTTTTGTATTAGAAAAAGCCCTCGAAGCGGGACTAAAGCCCGTAGTAGTAGTTAATAAAGTAGATAAAGAAAACTGTACTCCGGACGAAGTACACGAAAAAGTATTTGATCTAATGTTTGCTCTAGATGCGAACGAAGAGCAGCTAGACTTCGCCACCGTATATGGCAGTGCCAAGAATGGCTGGATGAGTGATGACTGGCAAAAACCGACAGATAATATGTTTGCTGCCTTAGATGCTATTTTAGAACACGTGCCCCCTCCCGTTCAAGAAGAAGGTGATACACAGATGATGATTACCTCATTGGATTTTAGCAAGTACACTGGTCGTATAGCTATAGGTAAACTAAAGAGAGGCGAGTTGGCTCTAAACCAGACTGTATCTTTGGTGAAAAGAGACGGAGCAGTAACCAAGACTAAGGTAAAGGAACTTTTCTTATACGACGGATTAGCCAAAGTAAAGGTGGATAAAGTAACTGCCGGAGATATCTGTGCAGTAACAGGACTAGAAGGTTTTGAAATAGGGGATACTATATCTGATCCTGAGAGACCCGATGCGCTTCCATCTATTACTATAGATGAGCCTACTATCAGTATGCTATTTACCATCAACGATTCTCCATTCTTTGGTAAAGAAGGAAAATATGTCACCAGTAGACACATCAAGGATAGATTAGAATTTGAACTTGAAAAAAATCTAGCAATGCGCCTAGAAGAGACGTCAACTGCGGATTCTCACTTGGTATATGGTAGAGGTGTACTTCACTTAGCTGTTCTTATTGAAACAATGAGACGTGAAGGGTATGAACTGCAGATAGGTCAACCACGTGTTATCATCAAAGAAATAGATGGGGTGAAATGCGAGCCTATTGAGGAACTCACTATAGACGTACCAGAGCATCACAGCGGAAAGGTAATAGAGTTTGTATCTACTCGTAAGGGTAATATGCTAACCATGGAGCCTAAGGGTGATGTAATGCACTTGGAGTTCGAAATACCATCTCGTGGTATAATCGGTTTGAGAAATACGCTTCTTACACAAACACAAGGTGAAGCTATCATCTCACACAGATTCAAAGAATTCCAAGCTCACAAAGGAACTATACCACAGCGTATCAATGGATCACTCATCAGTATGGAAAACGGAAACGCTATTCCGTACTCACTAAATAACCTACAAGATAGAGGTAAATTCTTCGTATCTCCTAACCAGGAAATATATGAGGGTCAGGTAACGGGAGAGCACTCACGTCCAGGTGATGTAGTCGTGAATCTTACGAAAGCCAAGAAACAAAGTAATGTACGTAGTAGTGGAGCAGATGAAAAAATTAAGCTTATTCCACCACAAATATTTACACTAGAGGAAGCTCTAGAGTATATCCAAGCAGATGAGTATGTAGAAGTAACACCAGAAAATATACGTCTACGTAAAATACACCTCAAAGAAAACGAGCGTAAGCGTGCTAAAAACGCTGCCATATCTTAAGGTAATCAAATACTAAATAAAAGAGCCCAATTCTGTTTTCAGGATTGGGCTTATTTTTGTCCTGTGACCAAAGTACTTTTTTACCTCATACTAAAACCGTTATCGCTCCTACCCTACTGGGTACTGTACGGGATATCCAATTTTTTGGCTTTTGTATTCTACTACCTTATACCCTACCGTAAAAAAGTAGTCCTCATCAATCTTCGCAACTCATTTCCGGATAAGTCAGAAGAGGAAATCAATAGTCTCTGTAAAAAATTTTATGCTCATTTATGTGATATCATAGTGGAGAGTGTGAAGCTTTTCAGTATTTCAAATAAGCAGATATTGGCCCGTTTCAAGGTACGTAATCCTGAAATTTTACAGCCTTACTTTGATGCGGGTAAAGATGTAATCATCGTAGGTGGACACTACAACAACTGGGAGATGCTTGCTGCAGGAATAGACCAGCAAGTACCGCACGATACAGTTGGTCTTTATTCCAAGCTCAGCAATCCATTTTTTGATAAAAAAATGAAATCTTCTCGCAGTGCATTTGGCTTAAGAATGGTTACTACCAAAGAGTCTTTTGCTTATTTCAAAGAAGAGCATTTGGTACCACGTATGACCATATTTGGGGCAGACCAGAGCCCTACCTACAGTAAAAGCGTCCATTGGACCACATTTCTAAACCAAGAAACGGCAGTAGCTCTAGGAACAGAACGATTTGCCAAAAAATACAACATGCCTGTGGTGTATGGATCCATCGTTAAAGAGAGTCGTGGGCACTTCTCATTGACTATATCATTATTGTGTAACGACCCAAATGATACTAAAGACGGTGAAATCACCGAACTACATACCCGCAAGCTGGAAGAGCAGATTTTCGCACACCCAGAATACTGGTTGTGGACGCACAAAAGGTGGAAAAGGAAGCGATAGATTAGTACAAGTCGTTAGAATTAATTTCTTTTGAGTACTAATGATAAGTATCCAACTAATCCGCTGGGCAAAAAAAACATTGCTTCGCCTAGGAATACACAAAATACTACCTGCTCGAAAACTCACTAAACTTGGTTATACAGCCTATCTGTCTGAGTGGATTCGACATAATCGACCACCTTATACATCCTTTCCATATTCTGGTTTTGACACAAGGCTTCGTTACCACTTATATGATTATTTAATAGCCTCATAAAAATTAAACGATGCAATTGATTACCTAGAATTTGGAGTTGCAGCGGGAAATTCTTTCGTTTATTGGGAACAAAAAATAACGAATAAATCAGCTTCTTTTCACGGGTTTGACACCTTCACTGGACTCCCTGAGGACTGGGGGCACTTCAAGAAAGGGGACATAAGTAGCAATAATGAAGTGCCAGCGATAGAAGGGAATAGACACCACTGGCATCAAGGACTCTTTCAAGTTACACTTCCACGATTTTTAGAAAATTATGCAGGCGACCGCCGCAAGTTTATACATCTAGATGCAGATTTATTCTCGTCTACGCTATATGTACTTACAACATTATCCCCGTAATTAAAAAATGGCGATATACTTATGTTCGATGAGTTCAACGTACCTTTGATGAATTTAAAGCATTTAAAATTTGGGTCGATTCTTACTACATTGAATATGAAGTTCTCGGCGAAGTGAACAACTACTACCAAACGGCCATCAAGATAAAATAAATTTGTTAAACAATTCCATCCAACAAGGTTCTGAAGTCTTCATAGCACCTACAGCTACAGTCATAGGAGATGTGTCACTAGGCGACGAGGTGAGTATATGGTACGGAGCAGTACTACGCGGAGACAGCGATAGCATAGTAATCGGTGCTCGTAGTAATATACAGGACAATGCCGTAATCCATTGTGATCCAAACGATCCCGCCATTATAGGTGAAGAATGCATCATAGGACACTGTGCCATAGTACATGGTGCTAAACTGGCCAATAATGTATTGATCGGAATGAATGCTACAGTCCTCAACAATGCCGAAATAGGCGAATACAGTATAATAGGAGCAAATGCTCTGGTCACTGCGGGTACTATTATACCACCGTTCTCATTGGTACTTGGCTCTCCCGCCAAAGTAGTAAAACAAATATCTCAAGAGCAAGCAGAAGGCATCAGGAAGAATGCCGAAGTCTACGTAGCTAAAGCCAAGGAGTATATGGCGTACTACAAAAATGAGACACTATAAGATCAACTCGTAGACAAATCTAGCCGACGAATAAATGTCATAATAAACATAATGTTATGAGATTTTTACCAAACAAAGTCATCTAATAACATTAAGATAACATTGGAGGTTATGATTTGCACCAATGAATAAAAGAAATATACTTTTAGTAACGATAGCATTATTTTCTATTAATCTAAGTGCACAAGTAAACTATCCTTCTGTTGAGAAGGGATTGTCTTTTAAATCAAAAGATGAAAAGGTAAAAATGGGCTTCTCATTCAGGGTTCAAAGTCTTGCATCGTATCAAAACGATCTGGAAGGTAATAGCCAAGATATGAAGGCTATGGTAAGAAGAATGAGGCTAAAGTCTAAAGGGTACATTTACAGTCCAAAATTTGAATACAAACTAGAGTTGGCTTTGAGTAATAGAGATCAGGGCAATGCCAAAGACGCAGCACAAGTAAGTGCTGGTTCTAAGATTGTATTAGACGCCGTTCTAAAATACCATCTAGGCAAAAAACAACAAATTTGGTTCGGGCAAACAAAACTACCAGGCAACAGAGAACGTGTAATCTCCTCTATGGCCTTGCAATTTGTAGACCGTAGTAATGTAAATAGTAAATTCAATATTGACCGCGACTTTGGAGTACAATACAGGCTAAAACAAGACATTGGAAACATGCCTTTGAAGATAGCAGCTGCAATAACTACCGGAGAAGGAAGAAACATCACGGCAAACAATGAACTGTCAGGCATGGCATATACAGGAAGAGTTGAATTTTATCCTTTCGGTTCATTTACTAAAAAAGGGGATTACTTTAGTGCAGACCTCATGCGAGAGGAAAAAGGAAAGCTAGCAATAGCAGCTACGTATTCATATAATCAAAACACCACTAGAAGTGCTGGTCAACTTGGACGTTTTGTGTACGCAAATGACACAACTGACGCATACAGTCTAAATGACATGAGCACGCTTTTCATTGACGCAATATATAAGTACAATGGACTAAGTATTATGGCAGAATATGCCAATAGAACACTTTCCAAAGATATTAGTGGGTTCTCATCAGGAACAGGGTATGTTGGTCAGGTAGGATACCTATTAAAAAACAATTATGAAGTATCTGGCAGATACACTTCAGTGGACTTAGCCAAGGGATTAGGCCCAACGTCAAATGTTACAGAATACACCATAGGACTCTCGAAGTATATCGTAGGACACAAACTAAAAGTACAATCTGATGTAGCATACATAGATGATGCTTCTGAGACACTTGCCAACTACCGAATCAGATTCCAAATTGAACTCGGTATTTAACAATTAATCTACATTTAACACATACATAACACAAACTTCGTTTTCTTGCAGCACAAATTAGTTCACAAAATGAATCTGAAATTAAAATCACTACTTCTTCTCTTGGTACTTTGCATGACCTCTTTTGGTTCTGCATATGCTCAAGATTCCACAACAGTAAACACTGAATTATCTGGGGAGATATTTAAGAATATTAATGCCAAAGGCATTGAAAATGGGGCCAAATTTTCTTGGGGAATAGACTACGATAAAGTAGAATATGTAGAAAATGTCATCATTAAATACCAGAAGAAAGTAGAAAAGGGTAAACCTTGGAAATACTCTCCGGTAATATCTGGCAAGACCACATCTTTCTCACTAGAAGGCATGACAGGTGGAGACAAGTATGTTTGGATGATAGGATGCTTGAAAGATGGAGGGGATATTGCTACGATCCTAAACAATGGAATACCCGAATCTGAAGACTTAGTATGGTCGAGCAAAGCAAAATACCAAACAGAGCGTGCTTGGGGATTATTTAAAATACTCGTACTTATAGGATCATTAGGCCTATTCATCTTTGGAATGAAGCTAATGAGTGAGGGCCTACAGCAAACTGCAGGAGGAGGCCTAAGAAAGATACTCAGCACCATGACTTCTAATCGATTTCTAGGTGTACTAAGTGGGTTTTTAATAACCGCTATCGTTCAGTCGTCATCCGCTACTACAGTGATGACGGTCAGTTTTGTAAATGCAGGTCTCCTTACATTATTAGAATCTGCTGGAGTAATGATGGGAGCCAATATTGGTACAACGATCACCGGTTGGTTAGTATCCTTATTCGGTTTCAAAATAAGCCTTTCTACATATGCACTAATATTCATAGCATTGGGAGCTCCACTGATGTTCATGAGCAAGAAAAACCTTAAAGGTTGGGCAAATGCGATTATTGGTTTTGCCATCTTATTTATGGGCTTAGGCTTCTTAAAAAATGCAGTACCAGATTTGGGTGCGGACTCACCTATTGTACAATTCTTTACAGGATTCAGCGACAGTCCATGGCTTGGCAGAATAGCATTCGTACTACTGGGTACATTGGTGACTATCGTGGTACAGTCTTCCAGTGCAGCAATGGCATTGACACTGACCATGGTTTTGAAGGACATCATTCCGTTTGAAGTGGGTGCAGCTATGATTCTCGGAGAAAACATAGGGACCACAATAACAGCAGAACTTGCCTCTTTAGTCGGTAATGTTCACGCTAAACGTTCGGCTAGAATTCACTCGATGTTCAATATTGTGGGTGTTGTCTGGATGATAATTATGATGCCATTCTTCTTAGATGGAATCATATTCTTTATGGAGAGCACGTGGGGTATCAATCCAAGTGACGGAAAAGAGGGAGCTACATTAGGTCTAGCTGCTTTTCATACGGCATTTAACCTTACCAACGTACTCTTGCTCATAGGGTTTGTTCCTCTATTGGTGAAATTGGCTGAAAGAACGGTTAAGTCAAAAGGTGAGGATGATGAGATTTTCAAATTGGAATATATAGCCAGCGGAATTACATCTACACCAGAGCTTTCTTTATTAGAAGCTAAGAAAGAAGTAGCTAAGTTTGGCGAACTAACCGTAAAAATGCACCACAGGGCTAAAGACCTAATCAACGAGGCTGACAACAAGAAAAGAGGTAAGCTGATAAAGAAATTAAGTAAATACGAAGAGATTACCGATCGGTTGGAAACGGAAATAGCCAATTATTTGGGCAACGTTTCAGCTAGTAAGCTATCGGAAGAATCTTCTTCTGAACTTCGTTCTATGTTGAGTATAACCAATGATCTAGAGAGAATAGGTGACATATACTTTGAAATTGCAAAGGCGATAGAAAAGAAAAGCGAAACAAAGCTTTGGTTTGACCAGAAACAACGCGATCACTTAAATGATCTATTGGCGGAAGTAGAAAGTGCACTGGACCAAATGATGGATAATCTGAATGGCCCTTATTCTGATATAGACATGGATAAAGCACGTGTACTAGAGGTATCTATAAACGAAATGAGAAATAAGATTCGTAAGAAGCACCTGAAGAGTATGGAGAAAAAGGAATATAACGCCCAAAGTGGATTAATATACAGCAATATATTCTCTGGGATAGAGCGTGTTGGCGACCATATTATCAATGTTTCTGAGGCAGCTAGTGGTATTAACCTAAACTAGGCTATACCTTCTAGTAAAAATATAGATAGCAACACAAAGGATTTCTAATAAGATTAATATCCATCTACTATTAGAAATCCTTATTTAGGTATACAGATAATATATCTACCTGGCAAACAAAGGCACGTTGTCATTGTTATCTTTGCACGAAATAAACGAACAAATAATTAAAATAATATGTCAGTATTAGTAGGAAGAAAAGCTCCACATTTCAGTGCAGGAGCAGTAATAAATGGAGAAGAAATAGTAGAAAATTTCTCGTTATCAGAATATGCTAAAGATAGTTACTCAATCTTTTTCTTTTATCCAAAAGATTTCACATTTGTATGCCCAACAGAACTCCATGCTTTCCAAGCTAAACTTGCAGAATTTGAATCAAAAGGATGTAAAATAGTAGGGTGCTCCACAGATACAGAAGAGAGTCACTGGGGTTGGTTACAAATGCCAAAAGACAAAGGTGGAATAGAGGGTGTAACGTATCCAATAGTAGCAGATACTACCAAAACAATCACGACCAATTACGGTGTTCTTTTTGGAGACTATGATTACAATGAAAATAACGAGCTAACGGCTACTGGACCAATGATAGCCTATAGAGGTCTTTTTCTCATTGACAGAAATGGCGTAGTAAGACACCAAGTAGTAAACGACCTTCCTCTCGGTAGAAATGTAGATGAAGCTATGCGTATGTTAGATTCATTAATTCACCTCGAAACACATGGCGAAGTTTGCCCTGCAAACTGGAGTGAAGGTAAAGAAGCAATGAATGCTACTTTTGACGGCGTAGCTGATTACCTCGCCAAAAACTAAGCTTGCGTTTTAATGATATAGAAGCGATTTCCAACGTGTTGGAAATCGCTTTTTTTGTGCAAAAAAAGCACCTACGTTGTTACTTTGTCATGATTAAAAAGTAATCACTCAGTAAATTGAATGTGCATACTGAACGCACAGAAAAAAAATGGAACTAGGAGGCTTACAAAAGAGTCCTATCCAGAAAGAAAAACGTATCTTAATAGGATACTTATAGGTGTCTTAACTGATGCTATTTCTAACCTTCACAGTATATGCTCTAAGTGCCGCTTTGAGTTCTGAACCATTCTCTGCCATATGCTCTTTGATATATACAGCAGCCAGTACATGAGTGAGTTGTTCCCCTTCGTCGTCACCCATCACCTCAATGGCAAGCGTTTCCTCGTTGTATAGAGCTTCCTCTGCAGCTTGTAGCTCCTTCAGGCTATGTGTCTCCGCTAGTTTCTTTATTACCGGTATTTTCATATTTGTATTTGAGTTAGAACTTGATACTTACAAACTTTCTATCATCTCTACCAATTTTGGCTCTAAGCTTGTGGCAGCTCCTTGCACAAGTTTTCCTCCCTTAAATACAGCAAAAAATGGCAGGCTATTTACCTCTGCTAGTTTTCGTGCCTCTGGGTTTTCCTCAGCATTTACATCTAAAAAAGTAACACCTGAAAATCGCTCATCATTAGACAACCGTTTGTATTTGGGAGAGAATAGCTTACAGCTACCACACCAGTCCGCAAAATACTTTACTACTACTTTATCATTAGAAGCTAATGCTTTGCTAAAATTACTATCTGTTGCTATTTGTATTGACATAAGACAAAGGTAAGGTGGAAATATGCAGCCGACGAAACAATAAAATTGATTTGAGTATAAGGGAGTGTTATACATTCTCGATTACACTAATTTAGAGAATAGTTACATTTGTCCCAATGAAATACGGTCTTCTTCTCTTACTCTTTTTAGCTGCTTGCAGTCAAAAAAAACAAGGTCCTAACAAATTTAGTGATGCTAAACTCGTAAATATATACGAACTGCAAGACCGTAGAGATACCAAAGCTCTTTTGCCCTTTTTAAAAGCAAAGAAGGAAAACCATCGCATAGCTGCGGCAATGGCCTTTGCAAGCATACAAGACACCATAGCTATACCCTATCTTAACCAAATGCTACAGATAGACCAAGACCCTATGCCACGTAGAGCCGCTGCGTATGCACTTGGACAGATTGCTAGCACCAAAGCATTAGGGATTCTTACTGCTGCATTTGACCAAGAACTATTCCCTGCGAATAGGCCGTATGTTATGGAAGCCATAGGCAAATGTGGAGACTCTAGTACAGTAGTCCTATTTGAAGGTGTAGAGTACACCGATTCTGCCTTGCAAATGGGGTGGGCGTACGGTGTATTTAGATTGGGATTGAAAGGGTTTCGTTCACAACCATTGAATAACCGAATGATTCATTTTTTGAATGATGACAACAAGAGTTTGGCCATACTCGCAAGTCATTATATCTATCGATATTTAAGAAAGATGGGCAACAGCGAACGAGTGGACTCAGTGATTGGAATATCACGATATAAAGAAGTAAAGGATAGATTTGGACTATTAAAGTCCAAAACCGCTACAAGTAAAACCTTAAATTGGTCTGATTACAATTCATTTAATACCTATAAAAAAATTGAATTAATAAACACTAAAAGCTCCTGGTCTTGGGCTGAACACCAGGAACTAAGCCGTATATTTTATGATACAAGTTCAAACATCGGAGTTAGATCAGCTGCATTTTCAAAATTAATTTCTAGTTCTCACCCCGACAGTCACCCATTGGACATAGAGGCTGCTCTAAATTCAGGAGATATGGCACTCCAGAGTTTGTCTGCTATTCAGTTACAAAAATCAGATTATGCATCCGATCGTAGCCACTGGATGCCTTTACTTTATCACGTAAAACAACAACTCAAGCTACCGCAACAAGCAGAAACCTACATAGATATTTGCAAGGCAATAGAAGCTCTAGGTGGCGAAAAGTTTAACGGATATCAACCGGCATACAATCACCCAATTGATTGGGAATTTGTAAAGACCATTCCAAAAGATCAACAAGTACACATTACAACCAACAAGGGCATTATCACACTAGAGCTATTTGTAGAAAACGCTCCAGGTACGGTTGCCAACTTCCTTCTCCTTGCCGATTCAGGTTTCTACAATAACAAGTTCTTCCATAGAGTCGTACCACAGTTTGTGATACAAGGAGGTTGCCCGCGTGGAGACGGGTGGGGAGGCCTAGACTGGACACAACGTAGTGAGTTCAGCAACTACCAACGTTACGAAACGGGTACTGTTGGCATAGCTTCTGCCGGTAAAGATACTGAAGGCGTACAATTTTTCATGTCCCACTGCCCTACCCCACATTTAGATGGTAGGTATACCATTTTCGCTAGAGTTGTTGGCGGAATAGATGTAGTGAACAACATAGAGGTCGGCGATAAGATAGTGAAGATCAAAAGGCTTTAATTCCTTTATCCCTCCTTCGATACCTTGCCCTTATTCATTTTAGGTAGTTGTTATTGTAAGTGATTTTTCATGTAGAGTCATCCCGTAAAAAATTGTATCGAAACATAAACAACACCACCTTACCTTTGTTTCACTAACAACAATGCTTCTTAAACTCGCTTGGCGGAATATTTTCAGAAATAAACGTAGAAGTTTAATCACCGTTTCATCCATCATATTTGCTGTTTTATTTGCCGTATTTATGCGCAGTTTGCAGTACGGAGCCTACGGAAATATGCTCAAGAATATAGTAAGCAGCTATATGGGCTACGTTCAGATTCACAGCAAAGGATTTTGGGAAGAAAAAACATTAGACAATAGCTTCTCCCTGAGCGAAATCGAACAACTCAAAAAACAAGAAGGCATCAGCTATCTCAGCCCTCGAATTGAGGGATTTGCACTTGTTAGCTTCAGTGAAACGTCTAAACCTGTAGCCATTCTGGGAGTAGATCCTGCCTTAGAGAAGGAACACATAAAATTGGACCAAAAGGTAGTAGAGGGAAACTATTTTTCGGACACCAAGAAAGGGCTTCTCATCGGCAAAGGAGTAAAGGAGATAATGAAACTCTCCATAGGTGACACTCTCGTATTCCTTGGCCAAGGATACCAAGGGTCTATGGCAAGTGGTGCGTATCCTATTGTAGGAGTAATCGATCTTAAAACTCCAGAACTCAACAAGCGAACTGTTGTTATGACCCTGGAGCAAGCACAGGAATTATTTGCCTTACCGGATAGGGTCACTACAGCAGTAGTTGGACTATATCATGATGATTGGCAAGACGCTCAGCAAGAAACCGTCGCAGCAATAGATACGAATATGCTAGAAGTAATGAACTGGCAGGAAATGTTACCAGAACTTAGGCAACTTATTTCAATAGACAGAGCAGGAGGCACATTTGTATTGTTGATTTTATACAGTATTATTACTTTCAGTCTGTTTGGAACAGTGCTTATGCTCACTGAAGAACGCAGTTTTGAGTACGGAGTACTCATAGCCATTGGTATGGAAAAGAATAAAGTAATTATTGTAGCGGTACTAGAAACGATCATCATGGCTATAGCCGGAGTTGTGGCAGGCCTCTTCGTCGCTTTTCCGTTTGTGCTGTATTTCAACATAAACCCTATAAATCTAAGTGGGCAAATGCAAGAAGTAGTAGAACGTTTTGGTTTTGAAGCATTGATCCCTACATCACTAGACCCGAGTATTGCTACAACACATGCAGGTATCATTTTCGTTATAGTGCTTGTGGTAAATATATACACTCTACAAAAAATCAAGAACTTGAACCCAATAAAGGCGATGAGAAAATGATTTTTAAAATTGCATTCAAAAACATTTGGAGGAATAAGCTTCGCAGCTGGACGGTTATTATAGCGATTTCTTTAGGCATATTTGGAGGTCTAGCCGTTATAAGTACAGCTACAGGACTTAGTGATATGCGTCAAAACAACGCCATCAGAACCTATGTAAGCCATATACAAGTACACGATAGTGCCTACCTAAAGTACAGTGGACTTAATGACGTTATTACCCAAGAAAAAGGAATTTTATCATTCATCAAAAAACACCCAAACACCGAAGGGGTGAGTACGCGCCTTAGAATAGAGAGTTTTATACAAACTGCCGGAGGAACAAGCGGAGTTATACTTAATGGCATTAATCCAGAGGACGAAAAACAAGTAACCAATATAGCTGAGAAGCTACAGCAGGGAAATTTCCTAAAGACTTACAAAAGAAAACCGCCAATACTCATAAGTGAAAAGTTGGCCACTAAACTCAATGCTAAGATAAAAACTACGATACAATGCTCCTTCACAGATGCCAATGGACTGTCGGCTACTGGTGTATTCAAGGTGGTAGATATATTCTCCACGAGCAACTCTATGTATGATGAGGTAAATGCCTTTGTACGATTAGAAGACCTACAGGCCATAAGTAGTGTGTATGGTAGCCATGAGATAGCCATTACCCTTAAAGACGAGGAGCAAGTAGAAAGATTTAGAGAAGAACTCATAGCACATTTTCCGGAACAACACATAGCCAGTTGGCGAGGTATTGCTCCAGAGCTTGGTTATGCAGACAAAATGATGGATTTAGTAATGAGTATTTTTCTAGTCATCATTATGCTTGCTCTGGCCTTTGGTATAGTAAACACTATGCTTATGGCTGTACTGGAGCGAAAAAAAGAACTGGGAATGCTTATTTCCGTAGGGATGAATAAGCGTAAGGTATTTTGGATGATCGTATGGGAATCTATATTTCTATCACTGATAGCCGGACCACTAGGCATAGTAGCTTCGTACCTCGCTATCCAGTTTTTTGGCACGCATGGTATAGACCTTAGTTTTGCAGCAGAAGGGCTCAGAAGTGTAGGACTAGAAAGCGTCATTTTCCCAACGCTTAACGCAAATTACTATATACTGATCAGTGTACTGGTAGTCTCTACATCCATACTTTCCTGTATATATCCCGCACTAAAAGCACTAAAATTGAATCCTGCAGAAACCCTCCGAACAGCATGAAATTAATTGGTAAGCTATGGCATTGCCGATACACCCGTAAATTAACAAATGCAAGCACCCTCCACTACAAACCAATATCCTAAAATTAGCCCAATGATACAAGCAAGCAACATACACAAGACCTACAACGATGGCAAAGTTAAAGTCCACGCTCTACGGGGTATAGACGTAGAAATAAAAGAAGGTGAGTTTACCGCTATAGTAGGTCCAAGTGGAAGTGGTAAAACTACATTACTAAACATCGTTGGCGGACTAGATACACCTACCCTTGGAGAAGTACACATTAGCGATACTAATATTGCTCAACTATCCGAAAATGAACTGATTGATTTTAGACTAAATCACATCGGATTTGTATTCCAGAGTTATAACCTAATCCCTGTGCTTACTGCAAAAGAGAATGTAGAATTTCTGATGCTTTTGCAAAAAAGAGATGAAGAAGAGCGCAATGAGCGTACTACAAAGCTATTAAAAGCTGTAGGACTAGAAGACCAGATAAACAAAAAGCCAAATGAAATGAGTGGCGGACAACAACAACGCGTGGCAGTGGCGCGAGCCTTGGCAAGTAAGCCCGATTTTGTACTAGCAGATGAGCCTACGGCAAATTTAGATAGTAAGTCTACTGCAAATCTGCTGGATATCATGTTGCGATTGAATGAGGAAGAAAATATCACCTTCGTCTTTAGTACGCATGACCAACGTGTCATAGACAGAGCAAAGCGGGTGATTACTGTAGAAGATGGTAAGATTCTTAGCGACGAGACAAGGTAGCGTAAGCCTAAGTTCACATGTAGTGACAATAGTGTTACAAATTGTACAATGATCAACAGATACTCAAAATGACTACGTCCCAAATAAAAGAGCAGCCTCTACAAATATTTTCTAACTTTGTTCGTTAGAAACCTGTATGAGAAATCTGCCAATTATTTTTTTGTTACTATTGGGAATGCAAGCCACTGCACAGATAGGTGGCACAAGTGCTTTCACCTTTGCCCTTATCGAAAATAGTGCCAGACACACAGCTCTTGGTGGTGTATCTATCGTAAACACAGATGCCGACCCTGCAGCAGGTTTTCAGAACCCTGCACTAATTAACAGTAGTATGCACAAGTCTGCTTCACTCTCTTACGCTAATCATGTAGCAGATCTAAATTATGGTTTTGCTAGCTATAGCTACTCTTTTGATACAAGCAGTTCTTGGCTTTTTAGCATAGGATATTATGACTATGGCAAATTTACACGTACAAGTACCGCAGGAGATATTTTAGGAGAGTTTACAGTAGACGATTACAATTTTCAGATAGGATATAGCAAGCAATATACAGACAAGGTTAGCATAGGGGCAAATGGTAAGTTTCTATACAGTGTATACGATGCCTATGTAAGTACAGCTGGGGCACTGGATCTAGGCATATCGTATCGTGATACCGCAAATCTATTCTCGGCAGCTTTTTTGGTTAAGAATATGGGTTACCAATTCATTCGGTACGATGACAATAGCCCACGCGAGCCACTGCCTTTTGATGTGCAAGCAAGTGTCAGTAAAAAGCTAGCTCATAACCCATTGCGATTTACACTTACCCTACATAATCTGCACAGATGGAACAATTCGTATGTGAATGTGAATGCCCGTAATAAGGAAATAAACTTAGAAACAGGGGTCGTAAAGAATCAAGAATTAAACTTCGGGCAGAAAGCAATGCGGCATGTAATATTCAATACAGAATTGGTGTTTTCAGATAATTTCCAAATGCGTATGGGTTACAACCACCAAAGAAGAGCAGAATTAGGACCAGAAGATCGTAGAGCAACCACCGGTTTCAGCTGGGGTTTTGGCATAGGTGTAAAAAAACTAATGCTTAGCTATGGCAGCGCAGGATACTTCCCTGGGATAGCATCAAATTACTTCTCAGTAAGTAGAGGGTTAAGTAGATTAAAAAGAAAAAAAAAGGCACCTGTTGAGCCCTATTTTTAACGAAAAGGCTACAAATAGTTTGAGCCTTTTTAAGTTTTTTCTACTACTTCTTTCAAAATCAAAAATTTGCTTTATGTTTGACCAACGTTGAGTCAAAAGATAAACATAGCTATAGATGGACATAGTAGTTGTGGCAAAGGAACTCTTGCTAAATATCTAGCAAAAGAACTTGGCTACTTATTTATAGATAGTGGTGCAATGTACAGAGCAGTGACGTTATACATTCTCAATGAAGGGCTTTCTCTAGAAGAGGTGAATGAAGACCCTGCAGTCTTAGGGAATATCAAAATACATTTTGAGTTTGACCCGGAAAAACATTTCTATGAGACCTACCTAAATGGTGTAAACGTGGAAAAAGAAGTACGAGGTATGCGAGTAAGTAAATTTGTAAGTCCTGTAAGCACACTCAAGGTCGTACGTGATTTTTTAGTATCACAACAACAAGATATAGGTAAAGACAAAGGAGTAGTAATGGATGGCAGAGACATAGGAACCACGGTATTCCCCGATGCTGATCTCAAGATATTTATGACTGCTAGCCCAGAGATACGAGCAAAACGTAGATATGAGGAGTTAGGGAAAAAAGGTGTTCATGTACAATATCAAGAGGTCTTGCACAACATACGTGAGCGAGACCACATAGACAGCACACGTGCAGAAAGCCCACTTGCCAAGGCCAAAGACGCTATAACACTGGATAATAGCTCAATGACCAAAGATGAACAAGCTCGTCTATCTCTATCATGGGCGAAAGGAGTCATCCAATCCTTGACTATACAGTGATCCCAAAATGCGAAAAGCGCTATGGATTATGATGAATAACTGCAGCATCCTAATGATACAAAATCGACCCAAAGTAGGATCCCATTCGATTCTGTCCTTTTCTATTTTAGGAAGGTAACCGTTCCGTTATCGATGTACTTGTTTCCGTCCCAACCAGTATAAGTTACTATCCAAAAATAAACATTGCTGTATTTAAGGTTGTCATCTTTATACTCCCCACTCCACTTTATGTTTTTGTCTGAACTCTCAAAAACCTTCTCCCCCCATCTGTTGTAAAGTTTCATCTCAAACGCTTTTACAAAAACATCTGCCCATCCAAATGAATCATTCAAATTATCCCCATTTGCTGTTACAGCATTAGGCACATACACATCTGGAGGTTGTATCAAATAGATATCATTACTGGTACTCGTCGCATTATGTACTCCTGGGTTTTCGTGGGCTACTACATTATACCAATATCCACCCCAATCATAATCTAAATCACCATCCGTATAATCTAAGACGGTATTATCTACTCTAACAATAGGGCTTAGCGTCCCTGTATCTACCGCTCTTTTCAATACATAAAAATCCACTCCACTATTCCAATCCATATAATTATCCCACCGCAGATCCATTCTATAACGAGGAGTAGTTCCTTTTTCATTGATCGATTCTCCACGTATTACGATTGTACAACCCTCATTGCTAATTGGGCTAATATGTCCACAATTATCTAATACCTTCACTACATAGCAATAAGAGAATTCGTCTACCTGTACATCCTCATCTAGGAAGCTCAATTGATCAATATCAAAGATGGATTCCAAGTAAGTATATGCCTTATCCTTTCTTTGCTTGCGGTAAATCTCGTAGCTACTAAAATCATTTTCTGTAGACCGCTCATAATCAATCCGAATAGAGTCTTGCACTACGGTCGCCGTTATAAGGTATGTTGGATTTACGGGTATTTTGCTTTCTGCTAGGCTGTTGAGCTCATAGGTTTGTTCTCCCAACTGATCACATATATTCTCAACTACCAAAAAGTATGAGTAGTTGTTCTCTCTTGGTTTACTTACGTCAAGATCAGTATAGCTACCCGCTCCCTGATTATTTATCTCTTGCAAAAGTATTTTGTTTCCAGCAGGGTCTACTTTATAAAGCAACATCCTCTTAAAGTAAGTACTTTGAGGCGTAGCACTCCAATCTACGCGCAGCTCATCATTTCTACCAAAATTGAGACATAACACGTCTGGAGGGGGTAGCACTGGCACAGAATCTACAATAATCGTAATGAAACCATTATTGTACTCTGGAAAAGGGCAGCCTACATCAAAAGCTGCTACAGGAATCTTGAAGGTATCTCCAGCGCTTTCACAGTCAAAACGGAATACAAAATCTACTACTGAACGCCCTAAACTGGTATCTGCTCTCTCCCCCGTGCTCATGTACCTACCCAACCCTGTAGGAACCGCATAAGTAATAAACAGTGAGTCGTTCTCTGGGTCTGTGACGATGTACTCAAAGGCAAGATCTTCTAGAATATTTGTTCTAAAAATAGAATCTCCAATCAATGGTTTTTCATTTCTTGGAACTACTTGAATTTTAAAAGAAGCATTACTGCATCTTGGACTGGGATTCCTGGGACTGTAAGACCCGGCCGACGTTGGAAAATCGTTCACTTGGCTCTCTCCCGCTGGCGGACAACTGCCACATACACTCTGATAAATAGCCCCTCGTTTATCAAATCTACTTGTGCCACCGTCTACATGATCATTGGTTCTACTACCACCAAAGTAGGTGCCGTAGAGTATATCTGAAAGATTCTCTTCCAAAACAATAATGTGAAAATCTTGTCCATCTGTTGTGCTTTGAAATGCATCAGGAGTAAGTGGCATATCCTGCAACCCAAAATTACCCGTTTGGTCAAAATTGGTACCCCATCCACTCACATACACCCTATCACAATTATCAACCAAAAGAGCATTTATGGTAAGATCCGTCTTGGACCTTCCGCTACCATAAACGGTACTTACAATAACGGCATTTAAATCATTCGTTAATTTAGTAATAAACTGCTTGCCACTGGCATTGCTGTATACACTGCCTTTTATAGGCATACTGCCTCTCGAGTGACCCGCAATGTATATCTCATTGAGTTTATCGCTCTCAGATGCCAGAACTT
>CAJXIQ010000016.1 GCA_913054375.1 uncultured Bacteroidota bacterium | reverse complement strand
TCCCATCTACTGTAAGAAGTAGGACTAGAAATACCATTCCGCGTAACTACATCTATACCGGCATCCTCACTTGCCCAATAGTTGGATATCGTGTGTACTTTACCATTCGTAGCTACACTTCTGTTCCAAATTGGAACTCTATCTACGTTCACAACAGACTTATCATCCAAAACAGGTCCAGTGCTTGTAAAACTTGAACTTCCTTTTGAAGCATTTGTACTTGAAATAAATCCTCCTGTACCCGACTCATGAGCCATTATCCTTTCTCTACCGTCATCTAGTAGCATAATAGAAGGCCATCCTGTTCTGCCAGATGTTTCTATTTTGTTATCTCTACCAGTAAGCCAGTTTGTGCCATCGAAGTAGTTGTATCCACTACCTCTGTTGGGATAACCTGTGCCAGCATCTGGGCTAGCAGTCCATACGGCACTAATTGTACCGTCATCATGCAGAACTATTCTTCTACCTGGACTGGCGTTTGTTTGCAGGTCATAGAAGGTATTACCTAAAACTACGCTACTGAAGTTTTTATCCTTTTTTGCTTTGCTAGAAAAGTTGCTGTTTCCAGGAATATGTCCATCGGGTATCTCGTTATTTATGTACTTGACCGACTCTTTGCTGGATTTAACAGAATATGCATTTTTAACCAGCAGTTCTTGAACAGGATTCTGAGCAAAAAGCAAAAATGGCGCCGAAATTAAGGCAGTGAGTAATGTTTTTTTCATGTGATTTTACTTCTATTGATTTAATGGCGGGAAATTAATTAATTAATGTGTAATATTTTGTAATGCAAGTGTCCTTTTTTACTACAGGGTCAATATCTTCAATACCGTTTCTTCAAAAATAGCAGCGTGCCCACCTGTATTTTCTTTAATACCCTTGAATTTCAGATCACAATCATTCAAGGCCTCTATAGCCTTTACGATCTTCTTACCTCTAAAATTGTTAGCGGCTTCCCGGTATTCATTCATAACAAAATGTGGGATACCAACGGCACTCATTATTTCTTTATCAGTTCGCTGCTGCATGCTTTGAACGATAGCAACTTTCCTGAAGTAACTAAATAATGCTCCAACCATAAGTGGTATAGGATGATTATTAATATTGGAAGTAAAAAAATTAAGTATCTCCATTGCTTGTACTCGCTGTTTTTTTGCAAGCGCTTTTTGCAAGGCAAATACATTGTAGTTTTTATTGATACCTACATATCTTTCGATGTGCTCCTCACGTATCTTATTTCCTTTTTTTACGTTGCTAAAAACCTTATCCAGCTCCTTGATAATGACGCTAAATCTGCCCCCGCTGTTGTCAACGAGCATATGGAGTGGTTTGGGCTCTATGTCATAGCCTGCATCTTTGATGAATTGGGTAACTACCTGCGTCACTTGCCGTTCATCAACCGCATCAGCATTGAAAACTTTACCCTTGGCAGCAAACGCTTTACCTAGTTTACGATTACCCGCTATTTTTTTCCCTGGATGATACCACACCAATACAGTGCTGGGAACGGGATTATTGAGGTATTCGATGATGTCATCTGGATTACGGCAATACTGCGCCTCTTTGTATACCACGAGTTGCTTCTCTGCCATCATGGGGAAGCGTCGAGCTACATTCATGATATCTGATGTAGTAGTTTCCCTTCCATAAAATAAATGATGATTGAAACTCTTGGTCGTATCGTCTAGTACAACTTGTTCTATTTTATCTAGCAACTGCTCGAGCATACGGTACTCTTCTCCTTGCAGCAGGTATACTGGAGCAACCTCGTTGTTGGTGAGCTGCCGCATTAGTGCATTGAAATCGTTGTATGAACTTGTACCTTTGGCCATTATTAAGCGATAAGACGTGCAATTAACCTTCGAAAAATTTAACTTTCAAATAAAACCTGACAATAATGGTAAAAATCTCATTTTTGATATTGTCAGAAAAAAATATGTATCGCTCACTCCCGAAGAATGGGTGCGCCAACATACTATACATCAGTTAATTAAATATGAATGGTCTGCGGGTAGATTGAGTATAGAACGTGTTTTGCCCAAAAGTAAAAAAAGATACGATGCAGTGCACTATGATCAAAATGGTCATCCAGAGCTGCTTGTCGAGTGTAAAGCTCCTAGCGTAAAAATAACACAAAAGGCAATAGACCAAGCTACAGGCTATATTCATCTGCAAGATGTACCCTTCGTATTGCTTACCAATGGTCTGCAGCACTTTTTTATTGCGCGAAGACAAAATGAGCTGAAAATTGTGAATGAAATCCCCTTATATAGTGAAATAAAAAACCTTTTTTTGCCAACGAAATAAGATTAACATGGCAATACTAATTATCATTGTTTTTGTGTTGGGCTATGCAGCCATAGCATTAGAACACCCTCTTAAGATAGATAAAGCAGCGAGCGCATTGGTTACTGGAATGGTGTGCTGGGCTATTTATGTATTCTCACTGAGTGGCGCAGGTCACGACATTACACACATCATAGAACACGGCTCTGATGGCTCAGGTGGTTTGTATCATCATATGTTTGATATTGCAAATATCCTCTTCTTTCTTATGGGAGCCATGACCATTGTGGAGCTCGTAGATGCTCATGAGGGTTTTGCTGTAATTACAGATAGAATTAAGACAAAAAACATAACCAAACTGCTCTGGATCATATGTATTATTACCTTCTTTTTCTCTGCAGCGTTGGATAACCTTACTACAACTATTGTAATGGTTTCTTTGCTTCGCAAACTTATAAAAGATCAAAAAACGCGATGGATGTTTGTTGGCATGGTGGTCATTGCAGCAAATGCGGGTGGTGCTTGGTCGCCCATAGGAGACGTCACCACAACTATGCTCTGGATAAAAGGGCAACTGCCAGATGTCCCAAACATAGTAATGGATCTCATAGTGCCAAGTATAGCGGCTCTGTTAGTGCCTTTGGCTATCCTTAGTTTTACTTTCAAAGGAGAAGTTCAACGCCCTCTAAAGCAAGAAACTGCAGATCACTACCTCAATCCTACCACTTCAGGCGAGAGACTTACCGTATTTATATTGGGACTAGCGGGGTTGGTATTTGTGCCATTCTTTAAAACCATTACACATCTGCCACCTTTTATGGGAATGATGCTGAGCCTGGGTGTTATATGGACGATAACCGAGATTATGCATAAAGGCAAAAGCAAAGCAGACAAACAATCCCTTAGTGTGGTTAGCGTATTGCAAAAAATAGATGTTGCAAGTGTGCTGTTTTTCTTGGGAATACTAATGGCAGTAGCCGCGCTTCAGGAGTTTGGCCACCTCAAAACCGCTGCAATGGCACTGGATACTGCCTTTGGTGGAAATATATTTTCTATAAATGTTGTCATTGGATTACTCTCCAGTATAGTAGATAACGTACCTCTTGTAGCTGCGGCTCAAGGCATGTACGACATAGCTCCTACGGGCGATTTTGCTGCAAACGGACACTTCTGGGAACTACTCGCCTACTGTGCGGGTACAGGAGGCAGTGCTCTTATTATAGGATCTGCAGCTGGAGTTGCAGCCATGGGCTTAGAGAAAATTGACTTTATGTGGTACTTAAAGAAAATAAGCTGGTTGGCAATCATTGGTTATGTTGCTGGTGCAGCTGTTTATTACCTACTTTACTTATGATAGACGAAAAAAAAGTTGTTGTTGTTTTCCCTGCATACAATGCAGCAAAAACATTAGAAAAAACGTACAATGAATTACCTTTTGACATCGTGGATGAAACCATACTGGTGGATGATGCCAGTAAGGACGATACAGCAGGATTAGCACAGCGCATTGGTGTAAATCATGTAATTGTTCATGATAGCAATAGAGGCTACGGAGGAAACCAGAAAAGCTGCTACCACAAGGCTATAGAAATAGGCGCTGACATTGTGATTATGGTTCACCCAGATTATCAGTACACCCCACTGCTTGTGAAAAGCATGTGCAGCATCATTGCCAATGGTGTGTTCCCTGCAGTATACGCAAGTAGAATTCTGGGCAAGGGAGCTTTAAAAGGCGGTATGCCTTGGTACAAATATGTAGCCAACAGAATCTTAACGTTATTCCAAAATATTCTAATTAATCAAAAGTTAAGCGAGTATCACACAGGTTACAGAGCTTTTGATACCAAAATATTTGACAAAATAGACATTGAAAAAAATTCAGATGACTTTGTATTTGACAACCAAATGACCGCTCAGGTATTCTTCGCAGATTTTGAAATAGGTGAAGTGACTTGCCCCACTAAGTACTTTGATGATGCCAGCTCCATTAATCTGAAACGTAGTTCGATCTATGGCTTAGGTGTATTGCTGGTGTCTATTCAATACCGATTGGCCAAATGGGGTGTAAGTAAGTTTGGTATATTTGAGTTAAAACAATAGAAACTACAGACAGTACTTGTTGATATAATCCATTCCTAAGTCTTCTGACTTTCTCCAATTAGTACAAGCATTTTCTTTGTTACCGAGTCTGTACTCTGCTATACCCAGGTTGAAATAGGCTAAGCGAATGTCACTGTGATTAAAATAGATGGCCATTTTAAAATCTTTTTGAGCGCTAGCGTACTCCTCTAATTGGATATAAAAAAAACCTCTATCAAAATAATAGGTGGAATTATTTTTTTCTAACGCTATGGCTTTAGTGTAGTCCTTTGCTGCAAGGCTAAAATCACTCTGGCGTGCAAAACACTCCCCACGTATAACAAAGGCTTCGTGGTCTTCTTTATTACTTAGCAAGTAAACGCTAAGGTCTTGTATTGCCTTGTTATAGAAGCCAAACTCATAGTTGTACTTGCCTCTGAGGAAATATGCCTCCATGAACGTAGGAGCTAAATTGATTCCTGCATCTAAGTCTAGTATAGACCCTACCGTATCCTTCATCAGAAACTTGACACGAGCACGTTGTACATATTCTCCCGGTGTAGAAGCCTCTAAAACAGCTATAGTTTCCATATTCTTAAAAGCCTCGTCATGCATAGAGTTCTTTACCAATATGTCTAATCTAGATAGGTATCCATTGATATCCTCAGGTTTCATCAAACAATACATATTCAAATCATTAAGCGCTTTCTGCTGCTCGCCCATCGCCATAAGAACGTAGGCTCTATTGTAAAATGCATCAATAACACTGGGATCAATTTCAATACACTTATTGAGATCTTTAAGTGCTCCATCAAACTCTTGCATCTCTGCATACACACTACCCCTACCCCAATAGGCCTCGGCCATTTTGGAATTCTTTACTATTGCTGAATCAAAATCTTTGATGGCACCGAGCACGTTGCCTTCTTCAAACTTATCTATACCAGAGTTGTAATACGAAACGGCATCCTGAGCTGAAGCTGCGAATGCTAAAAGTGCGATTATTATGCTAAAAACGAATTTCATTTTATACTGTTGCAATGTTATAAATACATTACGCAATCTGTGCACCATTATTTCCACACCTGGTCAAAATAGATACATAAATGAACATTCTTACGAAAAAAGAAAGTAAACTTTTCTTAATTATCAGCGGATTTTTTATTACCAATGCCCTCATGGCAGAATTTATTGGAGTTAAAATATTTTCGTTAGAAGGCACATTAGGCATAGAGCCCATACGGCATATGCTCTTCGGTAAGGAGATGAGTTTTGACCTCACAGCTGGAGTTGTGCTATGGCCGGTAGTATTCGTAACAACTGATATTATCAATGAATATTTTGGTAAACGTGGAGTTACGTTTTTGTCCTACCTTACCGTAGGCCTCATTGTTTTTGCTTTTGCTATGGTATATACGAGTATACACTTAGTACCCGCCAATTGGTGGGTTACCAGTAGAATATCTGAGGGTGTCCCCAATTTTCAATTGGCTTTTGCTACGATATTTGGACAAGGTTTATGGATAATACTAGGGTCGCTGGTTGCCTTTTTATTAGGACAGGTACTTGATGTTGCTGTTTTTCAGAAATTAAAAAGCCTCACTGGAGAGAATAAACTGTGGCTGAGGGCCACAGGTAGTACACTTGTGAGCCAGTTGCTAGATAGCTTCGTAGTACTTATTGTCGCCTTTAAGATTGGGGCAGATTGGAGTTGGGCTTTGATCCTAGCAGTGGGGCTCAATAATTACGTGTACAAAGTATTTATCGCTATTGTATTAACTCCTCTCATCTATTTGGCTCACTCGTTAATAGATGGTTACTTGGGTCAGGAATTATCAGATAAAATGAAGGCTGAAGCGTCTCAATCGTAGTCTTTAATAAACCCTATCTGCTGCTTATGCTTCTCGTTTGACAGCCACTTTTGGGTGAACGTTTCTATGGCAAATAAGCAGTTTCGGCACAACGAATACTATTCAATATGTTTTGTACAAATAGATAAATCTCCACTTGAAGCGCTGGTATTTCTTGATTTCAAATACCATTTCCAATATTCTAGGTCTGTGAAGTCTATTGACTCCTAATTTACCCTAGTGACTAAAAACATACTGAAGTAGATTAGCACCCATCTCTAGTGCTTGCCTACGTTTCTCCTCACTATCGTCATATATTCCTTCGTCTTCCCAGCCATTGCCCAAATCGCACTCATAGTCATAGAAACACACCAAGCGTCCTTTGTATATCAAGCCAAAACCTTGGGCAGGTTTACCGTCGTGTTCGTGTATTTTGGGTAATCCCTTAGGAAAATTATATTTCTGTTTATAAATTGGGTGATTGAATGGCAACTCTACAAAATCAAGCTCTGGAAAGACCTTCTTCATTTCTGGACGCACGTACTTATCTAGTCCGTAGTTATCATCTATATGCAAAAAGCCTCCTGCCATCATATACTTTCTTAGGTTCGAAGCGTCTTTAGAAGAGAACAGCACATTGCCATGTCCAGTCATATAGATATAGGGATAGTTGAAAATCTCTACACTCCCCGCTTCTACTACTTCGTCCTGAGGGTTGATACTGGTTTTTAGATTATCATTGCAAAACATGGCTAGGTTAGATAATGCTGTGCGATTACCATACCAATCTCCACCTCCGTCATACTTTAATTTGGCTATTTTTAGCATGTAATCTGACTTGAAACTAGATCCAATTATCAACAGTAGTATAAGAGAAATATTCTTCATTGTTTCGGAGGGGTGAATTTAATTTATTTTCATTGAAATCTGCTTACGGCTACTATTGCTGCAGTTTCTGTACGTAGTCTATACTTACCAAGGTCTAGTCCAAGGAAACCCGAGGCAATGGCTTGCTCTACCTCGGCAGCAGTAAAATCACCTTCTGGTCCTATTAGAATAAGTTGCTTGGTTTCCGAATTGCTCTGGTACACCTCTTTAGCTTTCTCTACAAAACAATGAGCAATATACTTATTATCTGCGTCCAACTGAAGTACTTTGGCATAATCCAACTCTATCACCTCTGGCATATAAAATCGTAAACTTTGTTTCACCGCAGAAATTACTTTTTTTACGAGACGATCCATATTGATGCGAGTACGTTCTGTATGGGTAGTTTTCATTAGCACAATACGTTCTACCCCTATTTCCACCAATTTTTCTATCATCCACTCTAGTCTATCTCTGTTCTTGGTAGGAGCTATTGCAATAGTGATAAATTCAGATTTAGCTATAGTTTCTGTATGTAGTATCGTACACTCAACCTCACGTTTACTCAGTTTATCTATACCACACTTATACTTGTTCCCGTTTCCATCTATGACATAGACGATATCACCTGCCTTTTTGCGTAGCACAAGAGCACAATGCACCGCTTCCTGCTCCTGCAGTGTGAGTGTATTGTTGGTTACAGATGTGGTATAAAAAAGGTTATTCACGCAGTCAAATGTAAATATTTTAAACCAAAAAAGAGCATACCAAAGAAGTGTTCAAATAAGCTTATGTTCGAGGCGGAAAGCATTATAAATGCAACAATTATTGAATTAAACTTCTTATCATTCAATGACATTCAATAAAAAAAAGGAGCCACTCAAATGAGCAGCTCCTTTAAAATATTGGTAAGAATGACCCTTCATTAGGGATAAATCACTCTTTGTGTAGCAAAGTCTACTTTACTTCTTCGAAGTCTACGTCTTCTACATCCTTCGCAGCGTCACCGTTTGTGTTGGCTTCTGGACCACCAGCACCTTCTGCTCCGCCAGCTTCTTGCTGTGCCGCATAAATGTCTTGGCTTGCCGCTTCCCACGCCTTATTAAGTGTCTCAGAATGAGCTTCTATACCAGCCATATCTGCCTCAGCATGCGCTTTTTTCAGCTCTTCTACGGCAGCTTCTATAGCTGTTTTCTTCTCTTCTGGTATTTTATCGCCGTACTCCTTTAGTTGACTTTCTGTCGTAAATACTAACTGATCTGCCTGATTTAGGGTGTCAATTTTCTCTTTTTCTGCTTTATCAGAGTCTGCATTTGCTTCAGCTTCCTTACGCATTTTGTCTATTTCCTCATCGCTTAGTCCAGAACTTGCTTCTATTCTAATGTTTTGCTCTTTACCTGTATCTTTGTCTTTGGCGCTTACATTTAAGATTCCATTAGCATCTATATCAAAAGTAACCTCTATCTGAGGTCTTCCTCTAGGTGCAGGCGGAATTGAATCTAAGTGGAATTTACCAATTGTTCTGTTGTCCTTAGCCATGGTTCTCTCTCCTTGTAAGATATGTATTTCTACACTTGGCTGATTGTCTGCTGCCGTAGAAAATACTTGAGACTTCTTGGATGGGATAGTAGTGTTAGACTCTATAAGCACGGTAGATACGCCACCCATAGTTTCTATACCTAAAGATAGTGGAGTAACGTCTAATAATAGTACATCCTTTACCTCTCCTGTAAGTACACCACCCTGAATAGCTGCTCCAATAGCAACAACCTCATCTGGATTTACACCTTTACTTGGCGATTTCCCGAAGAATTTCTCTACTTCTTCTTGTATACGCGGCATACGTGTGCTACCACCTACTAATATTACTTCATCTATATCTGCGGGAGTGTAACCAGCGTCTTTCATTGCTTGTTTCACCGGTTCCATACTTCTTTTGATAAGATCATCTGCTAATTGCTCAAATTTGGCTCTAGTAAGTGAACGTACCAAGTGCTTAGGTCCTGAATCTGTAGCCGTAACGTACGGTAGATTAATTTCAGTTTGAGTAGAGCTACTCAATTCTATTTTAGCTTTTTCAGCAGCTTCTTTTAAACGCTGAAGAGCCATTGGATCTTTTCTAAGGTCCATGTTCTCATCTGCCTTAAATTCTTCTGCCAACCAATCAATGATTACTCTATCAAAGTCATCACCCCCAAGGTGCGTATCACCATTAGTAGATTTCACTTCAAAAACACCATCACCCAATTCTAGCACAGAAATATCAAACGTACCTCCACCTAGATCATACACAGCTATTTTTTGGTCTACGTCTTTTTTCTCTAGGCCATAAGCCAATGCCGCGGCAGTAGGTTCATTTACTACACGTTCCACTTTTAGTCCAGCTATTTCGCCAGCTTCCTTCGTTGCTTGTCTTTGGCTATCATTAAAGTAAGCAGGCACAGTAATTACCGCTCTGGTTACTTCAGTACCAAGATAGTCTTCAGCCGTTTTCTTCATTTTTTGAAGAATGATGGCAGAAATCTCTTGGGGAGTATATTTCCTGTCACCAATAAGCACACGTGGTGTGTTATTATCCCCTTTGACAACCTTATATGGCATTTGAGCGGCTTCTTTAGAAACCTCATCAAATGTAGAACCCATAAAACGTTTGATAGAACTTATCGTGTTTTGCGGGTTTGTGATTGCTTGTCTTTTGGCAGGATCTCCTACTTTTCTCTCACCATTACCACTGTCCATAAAGGCTACAATAGATGGCGTTGTTCTTCTACCTTCACTGTTAGGTATTACTACGGGTTCGTTACCTTCCATAACGGATACGCAACTGTTCGTTGTTCCTAAGTCAATTCCTATTACTTTACTCATTTGTATAAAATTCGATTATTAATTGTTTGAAAGGAAACAACTACAATGCCAACAAGAAAATGTGTGAAATTTGTCAGTTTGCTTGTATCAGATGTGACAAAACGACACAATTATCATTTTACGAACCCTAGATCCTCCGTAATCGGCGATGATTGTATTTCGGGAAGTATGGTCGCATTAAAAATGCGATTATCGAAAATAGTGATATTTCGGGATGTAAATATCCCCAGACCATTGTCTATATTGGTAAATTCTGGTTTTTTCTGGACAATGGTATTTGAGGGTTGAAGCACACTCAAAAATGTATTAAAATCATCAGAAATACCATAATAAACGAGGTCATAACTCACCAGTCTACGCTCCACTGTATTATCTACCTCCAAGTTACTCTTTAGGGTTGCGAAAAAACCAGCAGACAGAACCTTATAGTTCGCATCATTAAAACCACGCAATTCCTTTGTCTTGCCCGAGTTTATCAAAACCCATTCTAGGTTCTTAATTTCTTTTTCTGAAGGATTATCAATTTTTGTTTCTTCCACCACAATATTCATTGCAACTCTATAGGCTCTAGCATGCTTAGCTTCCTGAAAAATTACAGGCACAACATGATTGTTGTTAGCAGATATGTATACACTACCCCCGGTGGGGCTTATTGGGCTTCTGGCTTGTATATTTCCTAAACTCGAAGTAGTAGCTGTGGCTACATATCCAGTTTTCGGATTTTGGATGGTGAGTCTATACGACCAATCTGTAGCAAATAATGAAGCTTTGAGAACAGCATTCAATTCATATAAAATATTCTCATCAGAATAGAAAATACCCGTGTCTTTGGGTATTCCGATTAAATTACCGTCTACCTTAGACAGGTCAATACGTTGCGTAAACTGACCATTTTGAAATTCATCTACATAGACTACTAAACTATCAAAATAGAGTGAATCTCCTAGGCTTGAAAAAGCTAAAGCACTTGTCGTCTCATCTAAATACGCTCGTTGAATACGTACATAGTTTTTATCTACACTGGGGTTTATAGCACCATACACTATAGCAATCTCTTTCCAGTCGGCTGCTACGTCAAGCTCATTGTCACAGCCCAATAGACCAAGTATACCAATAAAAAGAACTGCTTTTGTCCAAATCGTGTTTTGCATATTTTTAGATTAGCTTTGCAAACTTTCACAATAAAAATGAGAATCCTATCATTTATACTCATAATAAGTCTGACACATTTTACACAAGGCCAAAACGTTTATACAAAGTTCAGTGACACCCTGGTTTTTGATGATTTCTCATCAAACAACTACAACTTCCCAGAAAAGTACAACTCCTTGGAGCTTACCATTATAGAGGAGGGTAACTATCTCATCAAACGTTTAAAAGATGAAGGACAATCTGTCGCATATTTAAAGACCGATAAGCCACTTGCCACCTACCAAATTTCTACCCGTTTACGAATAGGTAAAGATAGCAAGAATGGCACAGGAGGACTTATTCTGCACGGGCAAACCAGTACAAACGGGGGTATTTTTATTGAAATAGATGCTAAAAGAAATTTTCGAGCTTATAAGGTAAACGGTACAGAAAAACGACTGCTTAGTGGCACGCCAAAAGCAAACGGCTGGTTGAAGAGTAAAAACCTGACAAAGAAGGACAACACTATTATGGTACGTCTAGAAGACGGTTACTTTGATATCTATTTCAATGACAACTACAGCTACAGCATTTATGACACACAATATAGGCAAGGTAATGTTGGCATATTTGCGAATGCAAGTACCGAAGTTTTAGTCAATCAATTTTGTCTCAGTAAGTCAACAAATACCTTACCTACGATAACCTCAAACCCCAAGAACCCAGAAAACACAACAAGCGACCCTGCATTTGAAGAGGTTATACTCCTGTTTAAGACCAAAATAGATTTACAACAAAAGGAAATAGCAACCCTTGAAAAGGATGTAAACAAATGCCGTAGTATGCTAAACTATGATACCTCCCTTGTTACCAAAACGAAAGAGTTGGCGGTCAACAACAAATTTTTAAGCAATCAGCTTGATTCTACGAGTAAAGCACTCACCAAAGCGAACATTAGACTTACCTATTTAGAGTCGTTAAAAGAAGATGTAGAAGCAGGGTCTAATGGGGATTTAGTGCTGAATTTGAGCTCTATATTGGCAGAAATTAAACGCGAAAACAGCACACTCACTACAACCAACAAGATACTGATACAAGCTAATTCTCAATTAAAAGAAGACAACGACGTACTGCTAAGAGAAATAGAACGCATGAAGTACCTACTCCAAATACAAGAATAATTGCAATGAGCACAGCAAAAAAAGATATCAAGAAAATGACTACTCACCAACTTCAGGAGATGAAGAATAGAGGTGAAAAAATAAGTATGCTAACTGCTTACGACTACTCGTATGCCAAGATAGTAGACGATGCCGGAATAGACGTTATCCTAGTTGGTGACTCTGCCAGTAATGTTATGGCAGGTCACGATAGCACACTACCCATTACACTAGACCATATGATATACCACGCACAGTCGGTCATTCGTGCGGTAGACAGGGCATTGGTAGTAGTAGATTTACCTTTTGGAAGCTACCAAGGTAATAGTACAGAGGCACTGAAGAGTGCAATCCGTATTATGAAAGAAAGCGGAGCTCACTCCGTAAAACTGGAGGGTGGCAGCGAAGTAATAGAGTCAGTAAAACGTATACTCTCTGCGGGAATACCTGTAATGGGGCACTTGGGACTTACTCCTCAGAGCATCTACAAATTTGGGACGTACACCGTACGAGCCAAAGAGGAAGAAGAAGCAGCCAAGCTCATAGCAGACGCAAAACTCTTAGAAGAAGCAGGTTGTTTTGGATTAGTACTTGAAAAAATACCCGCTACATTAGCCAAAGAAGTAGCTGCTAGCCTGACCATACCAGTAATAGGTATAGGAGCCGGGAGTGACGTAGATGGTCAAGTACTAGTGCTGCATGATATGCTTGGAGTTACTAAAGCATTCTCCCCGCGTTTTTTGCGTAGATACCTAAATCTGTATGAAGAAATGAAAGGTGCTGTGCAACATTACATAAAAGATGTCAAGGCAGTCGATTTTCCTAACGATAAGGAACAGTACTAAACTTCTTCTATTACCGCGCTCAACCCTTTTTCGGTAAGCGCTTTGCAGATAGGCAATAATTCTATTTCTGAACCACTTTTCACCTGGCACTTTCCTTTGTAATGGACAAGCATCGCACATTGCTCTGCCTGCTCAGCGGTATGCCTGCAGTACTTTATCAGACAGTAAATTACATGATCAAAAGTATTCAAATCATCATTATACAAAATGATGGCAGCACCTTGCTCCACATCTACTAATACGTCTAACTCCTCAAGTTCTTGTGTTTTCGTATTCTGGATCATGGTTTACTTCCAAATAAGTTGGCTTTACTCTCTATCCCGTTTATAAGCCGGGTAATATTTTTTTTGTGCGTGAGCACTACCAATACAGCTGCTGCTATCCCAAAGGCTATGAATAATGGCTCATCTCGCTTAAAGACAAAAATCGTAAGTATGGGGAAAGCCACTGCAGCAAGTATGCTGCTCAGTGAAACATATTTTGTCGATAGCAAAACAAGTACAAACAAACCGGCACATGCCAGTGCTAACACGTAGTGAATACCAATCAACATACCGAATAATGTAGCTATGCCCTTTCCTCCTTTAAAATTCTCGTATACGGGGAAAATATGCCCAATCACTGCCAGCAAGCCAAAGAGTAATTGAAGGTTAATGAACTGATCTGTACCGTGAGCTACAGATGGTATGAAGTGTATGAGACTTGTCGCGGTTACGCCTTTCACGATATCTAGGAAAAGAACCAGGATACCCATAGGTATACCTAAGACTCTAAACGTGTTGGTAGCCCCTGCATTTCCGCTGCCAAAATCACGTACATCTATTCCATGATATGCCTTACCCACCCAAACACTGCTGGGTAAACTGCCTAATAGGTAAGATCCTAAAATCATTATACCAATTAAAATAATCTCCATATTTGTATATTCGAAGGTAAAAAAAAACCATTAAAGGATTTGCACATTTTTGGCAAAGGTCCTATTTAATGAGGAGTGCGTCTCCGTAACAAAGAAAATTGTATCCTTCTTTCACTGCAGTTTCATATACCTCCATCGCCAACTTATGATCGTCTAAGTACGCTGATGTTAGCATCATCAGTGTAGACTTTGGTTGATGAAAATTAGTAAGGTATGCATTAGCTATGCGTGGTTCATACGGAGGAAAGATAAATTTATCTGTCCAACTGTCATCTGGATTTAAAGCCCCAAATGCTGAAACAGAACTTTCTAAAGCCCTCATAACACTACTACCTACAGCCAATACTCGTTTTTTATTTTTCTTAGCGTCATTCACCATATCAGCAGCTTCTTGCTGTATGACGAAATGCTCACTATCCATTTTATGCTTGGTAAGATCCTCTACCTCCACTGGTCTAAAGGCTCCTAGACCTATATTTAAGTTCACCTTTGCAAATTTCACTCCTTTTATCTCCAAGCGCATCATTAGTGCTTTGGTAAAGTGAAGGCCTGCTGCTGGCGGCGCTATTGCACCATCCTTTTCTGCAAATATGGTTTGATACATTTCAGCATCATCTTGTGTTGCTTCACGCTCCAAGTATTTTGGTATAGGCGTATGGCCCAGTTTATTTACGACACCTTTAAATTCTGCGTCAGTGCCATCAAACAAGAAACGTATAGTTCGGCCGCGACTCGTTGTGTTATCGATTACTTCTGCAACCAACTCATCCTCTCCAAAGAAAAGTTTATTTCCGACACGAATTTTACGAGCTGGATCGACCAAAACGTCCCAAAGACGGAGTTCTTGGTTCAATTCTCTGAGTAAGAACACCTCTATTTTAGCTCCAGTCTTTTCCTTGTTACCATAGAGTCTGGCCGGAAACACCTTAGCATTATTCAGTACCATAACATCGCCTTCGCCAAATTCCTCCAATATGTCTTTAAACATCTTATGCTCAATGGTTTTAGCTTCTTTGTCTACTATCATTAGCTTACACTCATCTCTGTTGAATGGTGGTGTCTTTGCTACTCTACTGGGGTCTAACTCGAGGTGGAATTCTGATAATTTCATGTTTAATATAAATAAGCTATAAATGGTGCAAAAAAGGCTGCAAAACTAAGCTTTTCAACAAGCTAAATCAAGCTAAACAAAGAAGAGTTTAAAAGCACCTCATCATATCTAAAAATACACCGTTAATCGAGAAGAAATAATCCTCCGCATATTATCACGTACTATTGAAGAATATTGTATGAAATTTTCAACTGTACTTAGGGAGTCTAGCCTGCTGTCTCTAAATTTTTTAAGAGCGAACAAACTACGCAGTACCCTCTCTGTTCTGGGTATTACCATTGGTATATTTTGCATAGTAGCAATTTTCACTGCTACGCACTCACTAGAGCAAAACATACGGAGCAACGTAGATAAAATGGGTGACAAAATAGTTTATATTCAAAAATGGCCATGGGGTTTTGGGGGCAATTATCAGTGGTGGGACTATCTCAATAGACCAGATGTAGACATTCAAGAATACAAGCGAATATCTAGAGAGAGTAACAAAGACATAGTAAAAAACACTGCTTTTTCATTTGAGTTTGGAAGCAATAAAGCCAAGAGCCCCCTTCAAGAAATTTCTGATGTGAAAATAACTGCCGTAATAGGAGATTTTTTTCAAATAAATCAATGGGAACTGGCTGCCGGTCGAACCTTTACAAACTTTGAAACCAACCAGGGAAAGAACACTGCAATACTGGGGTATAACCTCGGCATGAACTTGTTTTTAGGAGCAAATCCTGTGGGTAGAGATATCAAAATAAACGGTCACAAGGTCCACATTATTGGTGTTCTAAAATTGCAAGGGCAAGCCATAGGCGGACCTCAATATGATAATATTATAGTTTTACCCGGTTTGTTTGCTCAAAAGTTTAACAAACCAAACACGCGCGGAGTCAGTTCTGCCATCATATTGAAGGGGAAAGATGCCACTGAACTAAAACTCTTAGACTTTGAAATAAAGCGCATTATGCGATCCGTACGAAAACTACGCCCCAAAGACAAAGACAATTTTGCTATAAACAAGCTGACTATGGTGAGTGACAGTCTAGATCAAACTTTCTTGGCAATAGATGGAGCAGCCTTATTGATCGGTATATTCTCGTTACTAGTAGGCGGTTTTGGTATAGCCAATATTATGTTTGTCTCTGTAAAAGAGCGCACAGGCATCATAGGTTTACAAAAAGCTTTGGGAGCCAAACGCAATTTTATTATGTATCAATTTTTGTTTGAAGCAATTTTGCTCTGTGTCATTGGTGCCATTATCGGCATTTTCATTGTCGTATTCTTGGGATATCTAGCCAGTACATTCAGTACTTTTCAGATTTTTTATAGCTCAAATATATTCGCTAGTGGCATAGCATTTTCTATTGCAATAGGCTTAGTTGCTGGTATTGCACCTGCTCTTCTTGCAGCAAAAATGGATCCCGTAGTTGCCCTACGCAAATAAATGAAACTCGGGTTTACTCCGCTTGTTTACACACTGCTGCCGAGCTAGCCTTCGGCGGCAATTACTTAGTACAAATAAGAAAAAACAACTGAAATCAAAAAACAAGAACTTATCATACAAAGAATATCTACTTGCGGCTAGTAAGCTACGCAAACCATTGGCAGTTAGTCGGTTATGTTCCCTTTGTAGAGTATATTACCAAGCACTCCAGCCAGTACACATACCAAACCAACAAACACAATAGGTGAGTACCACTCATCAAACAAAAAGAACCCAAAGAAAAGTGCGTACAAGATACCCAAATATGACACGATGCTGACCCTACTCACCTCTCCAATTTGGTATGCTCTAGTAAGAAAATACTGAGCAAAATAGGTGCAAACACCGATAACCACGAGTAGTAGCCAATTCGTAGCTGATGTCCATACCCAATCACCGGTAAGTAAAAGGTATGCTAGCACTAGGGGTACCGTTACCATGGGGAAGTAAAGCATAATCACATAGTGATGTTCTGCTTTTTTGAGTACACTTATTACATTATAAGCCGCAGAAGCAGCTATGGTACCGAGCACACCAATCACTATCGGCAAGGTTTCTACCCGATCGTCAAAATCTTTGACAATATAGACACCTACAAAGCATAGCAGAAAAAAAAACCAACGAAGTGGAGCAATCCTCACACGCGTAACGAGCACTGATATGATTACCGTAACAATGGGTGTAAGATAATGGACCACAACCGCACTAGCTAGCGGCATATTGTGTAATGTATAAAAGAAAAATGCAATTCCCATGGAACCAAATACACCTCTAAATACAAGAAGTTTTTTGTGTGTGCCAAAGGGAGAAATCTTCTTGTGCTTTATTACCCCTATCACTATGATGAGCATCACTATACTCCTCATAAGCACTATCTGAGCCACAGGAATTTCTCCGAGGTGCTTCACGATCAAATTCATCATAGCAAAAATGAATGACGCGAGCATCATATAAATTACCGCCGTTCTATTGTCCCTCGTACTTGACATTTTTTAATATAAAAAAGAGCCGCTATTCCTAGCAGCTCTTTTACTATTTATTCATATGTATATCTACGAGTTAAGTAAACCATTCGTCTTACTTACGCCAGCAGCGCTTTCTATCATATGTACTTTTTCAGCCTCAGATAGAGAAACTTCTACTATACGCTCTATACCATTTTTGCCAAGGATACATGGCACTCCTATACAAAGGTCGTTCAAACCGTACTCGCCTTCGAGCAAGGCTGAACATGGGAACATTTTTTGAGAATCTAAAGCAATGGCCTTTACCAGTTCGGATACAGCAGCTCCTGGAGCATACCAAGCACTTGTACCTAGTAATCCTGTGAGTGTTGCACCACCTACTTTGGTAGCTTGTACTACTTCATCCATTCTTTCTGCAGAAAGAAACTCAGAGACATTTACACTGTTTCTTGTTGCTTTCTCTATTAACGGCACCATACCTTTGTCGCTATGACCACCTACTACCATTCCATCTACATCCGAGGTAGGACAGCCCAGAGCTTCTGCAAGTCTGTACTTGAAACGTGCACTATCTAAAGCACCACCCATACCAATGATACGACTCTTAGGAATATTTGTGGTTTGATGTACAAGGTAAGTCATAGTATCCATAGGGTTAGAAACTACAATTATGATTGCCTCAGGCGAATGTTCCAATATGCTTGAAGAAACTGTTTTTACTATTCCAGCATTGATACCGATAAGCTCCTCGCGAGTCATTCCTGGCTTACGTGGAATACCACTCGTAATAACAGCTACATCACTTCCTGCCGTTTTGCTGTAGTCGTTAGTGGCACCCGTTATTTTCGTATCAAAACCATTGAGAGACGAAGTTTGCATAAGGTCCATTGCCTTACCTTCAGCAAAGCCCTCTTTAATATCTACTAATACTACCTCTGCGGCAAAATCTTTTATCGCGATATACTCGGCACAACTTGCACCTACAGCACCCGCTCCTACTACTGTTACTTTCATTGGTGCAAAGGTAGGTTATGTATTGGTTATACAAAAAAAGAGAAGAGAGAATGAAATAAGGTACTTCTCTCTTTTTCTCAAAAAGGGGCGTTCTGGCAGAAGAGAGACCTGCTATTATGAAGTGGTTACTATGCCGACCAAAATAACAAAAACGTCCAATAAAAAGCTGCTTTTAAAAGCGAATATCCTGAATATCTCCCTCTACTATTAGCTTACCTTCAGTGGCAGCTTTTACATCATCAATACGTACTCCAGGAGCCAATTCACGCAACTCAAATCCTCGCTCAGTAATATCCATAACGCATAGATTGGTCACTACTTTTTTCACGCAACCAAGACCAGTTACTGGCAAACTGAGTTCTTTGAGCAACTTACTCGCTCCTGCTCTATTGGTGTGCTGCATAGCTACTATTATATTTTGAGCTGACGCTACAAGATCCATGGCTCCACCCATGCCTTTTACCATTTTACCGGGTATTTTCCAGTTGGCAATATCCCCATTCTCATTTACCTCCATAGCACCCAGTACAGTAAGATCTACTCTACCACTGCGTATCATTGCAAAGCTCGTTGCACTATCAAAAAAAACAGAACCAGGCAAGGTAGTTACTGTCTGCTTACCTGCATTAATAAGATCTGCATCTATTTCTTCTTCTGTAGGGAATGGCCCCATTCCTAAAAGACCGTTCTCACTTTGCAGGGTTACATCCATACCTTCTGGCACATAGTTGGCTACCAGTGTCGGTATTCCTATTCCTAAATTTACGTAATATCCGTCTTTTAGCTCTCTGGCTATACGCTGTGCTATTTGTTCTTTACTGAGCATTGTACTGGTCAAATATATTGCATTAGCAATTATTAAAGTTGTTAAATTCTTTTTGTTTCTTTTTTAAAAGGATAAGTTTCTCATCTTGATTAGTTGTGCATACTGCATGATGGAATAAAGTATCTTCGGTCAGTAATCCATCTGCCCAGCACCCAATACTCCCTGGTATGTAAGCGTAATTTATACCACCTTCTTTTAGGTACTTATTCATTATAGTTTGATCGAGATAGGGCAAATCCCATATCCCATACTTGAACCACAACATGGGTTTAAATAAAAACTTTGACCTTACCCGTATAAAGTAACTGAGTACCTCAATTGATTTTTTGTATAGCCATCGCGTATTTTTTGTACTTTTAACACACAAGAAACCTCCGTTGTGCGCATCGTAATAAGACTCTTGCATTGCTAAAAATTCTAAATTTTCTTCAGCCATTCTATTTTCCAGATATGCCTTTAATTTTGGAGCATCGTATATGCATATATCGGGATCACTAAAAACCATAGTCTCATTGGGATGTTTTTTTAGTACGTTGTAATCCCTTATTGTCTTTTTCAGAACAGCATTGTGCCACACATCAGACTTATAGACACTTTCTCCTTCTAATTGTACGATTTTGTCATCTATTATGTCAAATGCATATTGGTCTTTGTGATTGGCTTGAAACAAGTGATGCAAAGCCTCTATACCCGTTGACCAGATGTAGTACAGTTTCATTTCGTAATTGTACGTTGTTCTATTCTTTTTTCATAACTAGAGCCTTGAAAAATTCTATTTACAAAAATACCGGGCGTATGAATGAAATTAGGATCCAACTCGCCAGGCTTCACCAGCTCTTCTACCTCTGCAATAGTTATTTTACCGGCCATAGCCATCATGGGATTAAAATTTCGTGCCGTAGCTTTAAAAATTAAATTTCCATCGGTATCTCCTTTCCACGCTTTTACGATGGCATAGTCAGATTTAAATGCTTCTTCCATGATATGCTTTTTGCCATTGAAGATTCTTACTTCTTTGCCTTCTGCTACCTCTGTACCATAACCTGCTGGAGTGAAAAATGCAGGCACTCCTGCACCGGCTGCTCTACATCGTTCTGCTAAGGTTCCTTGAGGTATTAACTCCACCTCTAACTCGCCAGAGAGCAGCTGCCTCTCAAACTCAACATTTTCTCCTACGTAAGAAGAGATCATTTTTTTTACCTGTTTACCTTGCAACAATAGTCCAATCCCAAAATCGTCTACTCCAGCATTATTGCTGATACAAGTGAGTTTGTTCACGCCAGATTTTACCAACGCCTTGATGCTATTCTCTGGAATACCACACAGGCCAAAACCGCCAATCATTAAGGTCATCCCATCACTAATACCGGCAATTGCCTCTGCTGCATTTTGTACTACTTTGTCCATATGAATGTAATGCGAAGTTAAAAATCCTAAACCAAGAAAAAAATTTCCAAAAAATTACAAACCTCAACGCAAAATTAAACTGATTACAAAGCATTTAACGTATAATTCCCTAAATTTGTGAGATTAGTTTCACTTTATGACTTTATGATTATGTGTCGAAAATTTAGCTTGTTGTGCTTTAGTTACTTTGTCTTTACGATTTGCGCCTATGCGCAAACTGGTAAAGATTGGATTATCCCTTCACAACAATACTATAAAATAGAAGTTGGTGAAAACCATATATACACGATTAGTTATGATGACCTGGTGGCTGCAGGCATACCCGTGGTATCCATTGATGCAAAGAATATTCAGTTATTTAAGAATGGAGAGGAGCAATATATTTACGTTGGAGGACAAGATGACAACCGTATTGGATTAAATGATTTTATCGAATTTTACGGTGAAAAAAATAATGGAGAGCTGGATGAACCATTGTATATGACTCCAGCACAACAACCTCATAAGTATATGAGTTTGTATCAAGATACGACCAATTACTATTTGACGTGGTCTGCCACCACTCCTGGCAAACGATTGACGGACTATAATGATGGAAACTATTCAGGCAAAACGAGTGATGATTGGCTTTGGCACACCTCTGTTACCTACTTTTCGAATGGTGCATCAGAAGAATTTTATGACGGCAGTCCGTATAATAGCCCTGGTACATTTTCAGAGTACAGCGAAGGAGAGGGCTGGTTTGGCCCTTATATCGCCGGATCAATAACACGTGTAACCAATGTTAATACAGAAGAATATAATGACAATGGACCTGACCCTCAGCTAAGTTTTTCTGTCTATGGTAAATCAAACCCTGATCAGTTTGTCAATGGCGAAAATCACAGAATCGAAGTCCTTGTGGGTTCTACTTTTCTTTATGGAAAAAATCATGCGGGATATACCCGCATTGAAAGCGATTTAAATGCTCCTGTGTTGACTATTCCTTCTAACCTGGTTGGAGCTACTACGCCAGTATCCTTTCGGTCTACTTACCTTGCTAGAGGGAGGCACGCTGTGTCTTACATCAAAATAGACTATCCTCGAAACCTCGATTTGAACGAAAAAGATTATTTTGAAGTGGATTATTCTGCATCAAATGACTTTTTTGCGTTCTCAAATTTCGATGGTAACTCCGCAATAATTTTTGACCTAACCAATAACCGTAGGATATCTGGAGACGTTTCAGGATCAGTTCTAAGGTTTAATACTTCTACAAGAGGAGCAAAGAAGTTAAGAATAGTTGACGAATCAAAAAGAAGAGCCATCCCAGCATCTTCTATTTCAGAAATCAATTTTGACAATTCTGACTATTCTACCACCAACTACGACTACATCATCGTTACACATCCAAAACTATCTGAAAGCGCTCTGGAGTACAAGGCCTACAGAGAATCTTCAATTGGGGGCGGATTTAATGTTCTTATTGCTTATATGCCTGATATTTACGAAAAATATTACTACGGACTAAAGCATCCAATTGCACTGAAGAATTTTTGCAAGGACGTGTATACCTCTCAAACCAACAAGCCAAAACATGTTCTGTTATTGGGTAAAGGTCAGAGTTATTTTTTGACACGATTCAATTACTCACGAAGAGAATTAGAAAATTTAGTACCCACTTGGGGTGAACCAGGATCTGACTATCCGTTTGTGACAGATTACACTCCAAACAACCTTGCTCCAGTTATGGCTATTGGTCGTATTCCTGCGCGTACTAACGAAGACGTACAAAAATACTTATACAAACTAAAATTACATGAGCAGTATCTTACGCGTTCCAAAAAAGTACTTTTTCTTACTGGAGGAGTAGGCCAAGCAGAACAGCAAACACTGGAATCCAAACAAAATCTCTTCTACAACACCATAAAAACAGAAAAATTTGGTGCAGAAGGAATGTTTATCAACAAGAGAGAGTCCACAGAAATTGATAAATCATTGGTACAAAATATACAATCATCCATTAATGAAGGAGTTCATACGCTTAGTTATTTTGGTCATGGAGCGTCACAGGTTCTAGAATTAGACATAGGAAAACCCAATCAACTCGATAATGAAGGGAGGTACCCACTTTTTGTTTTTAACGGTTGTGCTTTGGGAAATACATTCTCGGATATCTCATTGCCAGAAGAATTTCTATTTGAAGAAAAAAAAGGTGGAGTTGCTTGGATAGCGAGTAGCGCTTATGGATTTATTGGACCACTGTCGAATTGGACAACACTTTTTTATCAAAACTTGTATAATTCAAATTATGGGAAGAGTGTGGGAGAAGTAATTGCAAACACAATCAAGGATTACCAAAATCCCTCAGATAATCCAAATAGGTCACAGTGCAGACAAATGACGTATCACGGTGACCCAGCTCTTAAATTATATGCACCTGATAGGCCTGACTACCAAATAGATATGACAGGAACAACATCAAACGAAGCTCTATTACCATCTAACGCCAATGCAGAATTAGACTCGTTTGCAATAAAACTAGACCTGAAAAACTTTGGTAAGGTAGATAGCAAAGCTCCTCTTGTACATGTGTCTATGAAGTACAGCAATGACTCCGTACGAAACTTTGGACCTAGAAGCTTTGGCCCCGTGTACAGTACATCTTCTGTTCTGTTTTGGCTTCCTATAAA
>CAJXIQ010000015.1 GCA_913054375.1 uncultured Bacteroidota bacterium | reverse complement strand
TATACAATGTGGTATGTAGTGCCCAATGCGTTGCCAGACACCTTGTTTTGTTGAATCGTAGTTTCTTGTTTACACGCAACAAAACCTACTAGCATAAAAAAAAGGCAGATTGCTCTGCCTTTTGATGTAGTGTTATAATTCATTCTCTGAATTTTAGTTCTAATTTTATCCGCCGAAATCGTCAAAGGCAACATTTTCTGGTGGCACTCCCCAGTCATCACACATTTTAAGAACTGCTTGGTTCATTAGTGGAGGACCGCAGAAGTAAAATTCAATGTCCTCAGGAGCTTCATGCTTCGTAAGGTATTCATCTATTACTGCTTGGTGTACAAATCCAGAGAATCCATCTCCAGCATTATCATCCATATCTGTTTTGGTAACCCAATTGTCTTCTGGAGTAGCGTCTGATAATACCACATAGAATTTAAAATTAGGAAACTCCTCAGCTATTTTGTTAAAGTGATCCAAGTAGAACAATTCTCTCTTAGAACGTCCACCATACCAGTAAGTTACTTTTCTACCTGTTTTCAAGGTATGGAACAAATGGAACAAGTGAGATCGCATAGGTGCCATTCCTGCACCACCACCAATATAGAGCATTTCTGCATCCGTTTCTTTAATAAAGAACTCACCGTAAGGACCTGATATAGTTACTTTGTCACCTGGCTTACATCCGAAAACATACGAAGAGCATAGTCCTGGATTTACATCCATCCACTTATTGTTCTTTCTATCCCAAGGTGGAGTAGCGATACGTATATTTAGCATTACTATGTTCCCCTCTGCTGGATGGTTGGCCATAGAGTAAGCTCTAAAAATAGTCTCGTCATTCACCATTTTAAGATCCCAGAGACCATATTTATCCCATTCAGATTTAAAATCCATGGCATCACGGCCATCGGCTACAAGCTCTGGGTGTGCAGTAATATCAATTTCTCCAAAATCAACAGTGATTGGCGGCACATCTACCTGTATGTATCCACCTGCTTCAAAGTCTAGATTTTCACCCTCTGGAAGCTTCACTACAAATTCTTTTATGAAAGAGGCTACATTGTAGTTAGAAACTACTTCGCACTCCCACTTCTTGATACCAAATACCTCCTCAGGTACTTCTACCACCATATTTTCTTTTACCTTCACTTGGCAAGCAAGTCTCCAGTTATCTTTCTGCTCGCTTCTTTTGATATGACCTGTTTCTGTAGGGAGAATATCTCCTCCACCCTCGTGTACCTGACACTTGCACATAGCACAAGTACCCCCACCACCGCAAGCAGATGGCAAGAAAAGTTCAGCTTGTTGCAATGCTCCCAAAAGGGTACCACCAGCCTCAACTTCTACTTCTCTTTCTCCGTTTATTACCAGTTTTACAGCACCTTGGTTTACCAACCTTTTGGCGGCTATCATAAGCATGGCTACCAAAAGAATAATGACAGAGGTAAATACCGCTGCTGCAAGTAATATGACTGTTGTGTTTAATGCTATTATCATTTCTTTATTCTGAATAGTTTGCTACTGAATTAACTACTGATTCTGCACTTTTGTTTTCAACTTTTGCTGATGATTTTTCTTGTTCAGCTTGTTGCTGCTCTGTAGTCTTAAAGGGTAGCTCAAAACCACCGAAACTCATGAAACCAAAAGCCATAAGTCCTACGATAATAAATGTAATACCAAGACCTCTAAGTGGCTTCGGCACATCTGCATAAGCCATTTTCTCACGAATAGCAGCAAGTGACACTACCGCCAGGAACCATCCAATACCAGAACCTAGCGCAAAAGTCACAGCCTCTGCAAACTCATAATCTCTAGTAGGCAAGAACAATGCACCGCCAAGTATGGAGCAGTTTACAGCGATAAGTGGTAAAAATATACCGAGTGAGTTGTACAACGCTGGAGAGAATTTCTCTACTACCATCTCTGTAAGCTGCACAAATGCTGCTACTATTGCAATAAACACGATAAACTTAAGCACCTCTAAATCTACTGTGGCAAAATCTGCACTTATCCAGGTAAGAGCTCCTTCCTTTAGCAAGAAGTTATACGCTAACCAGTTCAACGGCACGGTAATTCCTAGAACAAAAATTACAGCCATTCCAAGACCGGCTGCGGTCTTATATTTTTTGGATACTGCAAGGTATGAACACATACCAAGGAAGTAAGCAAAAATCATATTATCGATAAAAATCGACTTGATAAATATGTTTATTAAATTTTCCATTTTTCTATCTATTGAGATTTTCTAATTAATCTTCCACGTAACCGCTTCGGCTTCTTACTATCCAAATTAGCACACCTAGCAAAAGACAAGCTCCTGCGGGCGACATCATAACTCCATTACCTATGTATCCATCTGGCATTACTTGAAAACCAAATAGTTTTCCGCTACCAAATAATTCTCTAAAGAAAGCAATAGCAAGGATAATCCAAGCGTACCCAAAAGAGTTCCCCAAACCATCTAAGAAGGCATCCCAAGGCTTATTGCCCAAGGCAAATGCCTCTAAACGTCCCATCACGATACAGTTTGTGATAATAAGTCCAATAAATACCGATAATTCCTTCCAAATATCATAGCTGTAGGCTTTCAATACCTGATCTACTATAGCTACCAAAGAAGCTACTACTACAAGTTGTACAATGATTCTGATTCTATTGGGAATGGTGTTTCTCAAGGCGGAGATGACAACATTGGCTAGTACAAGTACCGCTGTTACGGCAACAGCCATTACAAATGTAGGCTTTAGCGCAACGGTAACGGCAAGTGCAGAACATATACCCAATACTTGGATAGTAATCGGATTGTCCTCATCCAATGGATTAGAAAGAAGTTGTCTTCTCTTCTTACTGAAAAGTGGTTCAGAAGGCTTTTTTACTTCTGCTATTTGATCGTTTGCTTTTTCAATTGTTTCAGTACTCATTATTTCTGTGCTTTAATGAATGTTTTGTACATAGCTAGGTAATCATCTAGCATATTATTAACTCCTTTTGCCGTAATGGTGGCTCCACTTAGTCCGTCCACTTTGTGTGCACCTTCGTATGTGTTGCCCTCTCCTTTTTGAAAATGAGGAGCATCTAGCTCGCCATTGGCATTGAATATTTCTTTACCAATAAAGCGATTTTGAACTTCTTGTTCTGTAATACGAGCACCCAGTCCCGGTGTTTCACCTTTATGATCCAATACAAGACCACCTAACGTTTTAAGATCGGCCTCTACTGCTACATATCCCCAGATAAAATCCCAAAGGCCTTTACCATATACAGGAAATACATACGCTTTTATCTTGCTCGAATCTGTTTGATCATACACCTTATAAACTGGCAATTCACGTACATCTTTTGGTTTCTTATATTCTTTGAATACGTTTATGCTTGCTTCTTCCGTTTCTACTCTAACTCCGTCGGCTTTCACTACTACTGTTTTCACAGTCTCATTGTACAATGCTGTTATTTGTTCATCAGACATTGTGCTCATTGCCTTTTCGCCAAGAGCAGCTTTCAAAATAAAGTTTTGTTTTTCAAGAAGCACCTCTGCATCTTGCTTTGGTTTCAGCGCAAGAGCCACTACAGCTAGTACCGAACCAAATACCAATGTCATTATTATCGCGTACGATATAATGTACTTGTTATCGTTTTTGTTAAACTTGGACACGTTTTAATCTTGTTTTAATGTTAGACTGAACTACGTAGTAGTCGATAAGTGGCGCAAATACATTCATGAGAAGTATTGCCATCATAATTCCTTCTGGGTATCCTGGGTTAAATACGCGTATTAATACAGTGATTACGCCGATAAAAAATCCGTACACCCATTTCCCCGTTTCTGTTTGCGCTGCAGATACAGGATCCGTTGCCATAAATACTGCTCCAAAAGCAAATCCACCTATTATTAAGTGATACATGGCTGGAATATCCATCCATGCACCGTTAGCTCCAGAGATATTGAAAATCCATCCCATGAACAAACCACCTATGAAGGTACTTGCCATTATTTTCCAACTTCCTACGCCAGCAGCTATCAATATAACAGCTCCTATGAGTATAGCCACTACAGATGTTTCTCCTATACTGCCTTGTATATTACCCCAAAAAGCGGGCATTATACTACCTCCGGCTAATAAGTCTGGGCTCCATCCTGTACCTGCAGAAGTCGCTGATGCTAAATTACCTAGAGCAGTAGCACCTGAGTAACCGTCTACAGTAGCAGCACCTTCTGGCAATGCCGCCCACACGGTGTCTCCACTCATACTACTTGGATAGCCTATGTACAAGAACATGCGTGCTGTGAGTGCTGGGTTAAGTAAATTCATACCCGTACCACCAAAAACCTCTTTTCCTATTACTACTGCAAAAGCTGTAGCTAGGCCTACCATCCACAAGGGAACATCTGGCGGCATACAAAGCGGGATGAGCATACCGGTTACTAGAAAGCCTTCGTTTACTGGATGACCTCTGAACTGAGCAAAACCCATCTCAATACCTAGACCTACCGCATAGGATACTATGATAATCGGAAGAGTTTGCAACAAGCCTACCCAGAAATTATTGAATAAATCTCCATCTGTGCCTGTAAGTGCTAAACTCTGCTGATGACCCACATTCCACATACCGAATAACAATGCCGGTATCATAGCGATAACCACTATGAACATTGTACGTTTCAAATCTATACCATCACGTATGTGAGAACCATTCTTGGTTGTATGGTTTGGTACGAATAAAAATGTTTCAAATGCATCAAATGTAGAATGCAAGAAACTAAGCTTTCCTCCTTCTGAGAAGGTTGGCTTTAATTTGTCAACTTGATCTCTTAAAAATTTCATATTAACTTTCTTCTGCCATTAATTGTAATCCTTCTCCTAGCACTTTTTGTACGTCAATCTTAGATGTACATACAAACTCGCACAGCGCCATATCTTCTTCTATTACTTCATAGATACCCAAATTTTCCATCAACTCCAGGTCTTTGGCCATTACTGCTTTCACAAGCTGTTGCGGCATAATATCCATAGGCATTACTTTCTCATACTGACCAGTTACTACGTAAGCTCTTGGTTCTCCGTGAGGATTCGTATTTACTTTGAATTTCTTTTTTAGAAATCTGGATAGGGGCAGTGATGGGCTTAATGTTGGTCTCGGGTATGATGGGAATAACCATCCTAGCATTTCATAATGATCACCTTCTGGAATAATGGACAACTGGTTATCAGAAAATCCTAAGTAACCATCTGCAGCTATTCTGTCTCCTGTGAGTACATTACCGCTAATCACACGTACGTTATCTTGCTTTAAGTTTCCTTCTACTATTGTGGTAATATTTGCACCTAATCTTGTTTTGTAATATGCTGGGGCTTTCATCTCTGAGCCTGCTACTACAATAGTCTGCTCAAGATTGACATTTCCTGTAGCAAAAAACTTACCAATGAAAGCAACATGTTGTGGCTTTAATGTCCATATGATATCTCCTTTATTTATTGGATCTATCTTGTTGATCTGAAGACCTACAAGACCACTTGGATGCGGGCCAGTGAATGTATTCACCTCTACCCCCGATACTTGCGAATACAATTCGGATTTTTTTGTGGCATGAAGATTCAAATGAACTTTACCGTCTGTAAGCATTTGCAATACTTCAAAACCAGTTTTCAGGTTTTCCTCTTCCCCTTTCAGTGAAATACTAAGGTCTGCTGCAAGTGGAGCTGAATCAAAACCAGAAACATGTATAGCTTTTGGCGATACTTCTGTATCTGCAATAACTCCAAAAGGACGTTGAACTATGAATGGCCACAAGCCAGCTTCTAGCATAAGCGCTTTTATCTCATCCCTCGATTTATCCGCATATCCAGAAGTATCAAATGCCTTGTAGCTCATTTCTGAATCTGCTAGTATTTTTACTTCCATGATAGCTCTTCTATCCCCACGTACTATGTCAGCAACCTCACCACTGACGGGCGACGTGAAACAGATATTACTGTTCCCTTTATCCGTGAACAGACAATCTCCTGCTTTTACTTCATCTCCTTGCTTCACATTAAGCTTAGGGATGAGTCCTTTAAAGTCCTTTGGTTTTAGAGCAAAGGTCGCAGGGTTTTTTACGCTGTGTATCGTATTTTCCGGTTGACCTTCCAACGGTATGTCCATACCGCGCTTTATTTTTACATTTTTACCCATGAAATGCTTGTATAATTTCCTGCAAATGTATGTTTTTGACCAAACAATAACCCCCCTGCGAGCAAGAATTATTTACGGTATATTTCAACAGATATTTATGTACGCCAGATACCGTACAATAAGGGAATCTTAAGTTATTTTGAACAAATACAAATAATTGTGTCAATAGCGATTTACGCCCATTTTTTTTACTCCCCTAAAAAGATAAAGGAGGGCGACCATGTTAACACCAGCAATCACTAAAAATACCTGCGTAAAATTCACAAAGGAATTACCGTATATAGACGCAGAACATATAGCTCCAAGCGTAATACCAGCCTCTAGGGCAATAAACAATGTAGCCATGGCTCTGCCAGCTCTTACACCATTTGCAACATCCACAGCCCAAGCAAATAGAGCTGGAGAATTGATTCCTGAGGCTATGCCGCAAAAAATAGCCGCTACATAAAATAACTCTACTTGTCTAAACATGAGTAATATGGCAGCTAACACCCAAAAACTTGTTCCAATTTTGCAACTGAAAATTCTCCCTTTCTTATCTGAAAGCTTGCTTGTAAAAAATCGTGTAAAAATGGTAGACACCGTCATTACAGAGATAAATAAACCTTTATTCTCTACACCTAAACCTACTGAATAGTCTGGTATTAGTGTAATTATTGCCCCAAACATAGTGACCGTAAGTAGCATTAGTACAGCTGGCTCTTTTGCTCTTCCATCCCAGACATCATCGGTACTAAGCCTGAAATGCTTTCGCTTTAATTTTTGCGTATTTGGCAGGCTCTCTTGCATGGTAAACACAAAAAACACCGAAAAGAATGCAATTAATCCTGACAGGTAAAACATGTTATTGAGCCCAACCTGATTTACTATGTAGCTGCTAGCAGCATAGCCACTCATCATGCCTAGGTTATTCATTATACCAATAAGACCCATTGCTTCGCCCCGCCTGTCGGCAGGAATAATATCTGCAAGGTAGGCCACTGAACCTGTCGGCATAAATCCAGTACTAAGACCATGAAAAAATCGCAAGATTAGAAATCCAACAACAAAGGTCATTAGTGGATAAAATAACGAGATGATTATACAGACAGCTCCTCCAAATATCATTATCGGTTTACGACCTATAATGTCAGCCAGCTTCCCGCTAATAGGCCTAGAGAGGCCTGCAGCTATAGTAAACAAACCTATTGTCCAGCCTTTATAATCTGCTCCTCCTAGAGATGTAATATAATCTGGCAGCTCAGGAATAAGTATAGTGAAACTGAAAAAGAACAACAGTGTGCTCAGACATAGCAACCAAAACTGAAGTGGATATTTTGCGAACAATAGCTTTTTTAAAATTGGTGATAAAAAAAGGAGCTCACTGCTGTGAGCTCCTCCTAATTATTTTTGATAATCCAATAAAATTATTTTCTACTCTTAATGAAAGCTTCGATTTCAGGGACTTTCTCGTAAGATTTTCCATTCCAATACCCTAAAAAATCAACAGCCTGTGGTGACCTAGCAATAAGTTGCTTAATCTCTGGAATCGTATCTTTACTAATAAGCACGTTCGTCTTTTGATAATTCATTGAGTTACTTACTTTTACCGTAACGTAGTATGCTGGCCTTTTGACTACCGGTTTAGTAGGCGGCCTACCCATTTTTTTCTTGTCGTCTTTTTTATCTTTTTTCTTTGCCATTGTGAAACGTATTGCTAGTGTGCAAACATATCAAAGTTTGCCAATAATCAAATTTTTATTAGTTGTAATCTATCTCGCTTTGATTTTTTTTAGTCGTTATGATACTTACCGCCATTTAAAATAGTAAACGCTCTGTATAGCTGTTCTAAGAATATGGTGCGCACCAAATGATGCGGAAAGGTAAGTTTACTTAAGCTCCAAGAACCATTTGCTCTTGACTTTACTTTGGCCGAAAACCCAAACGCTCCTCCAATTATGAATGTCAGATTACTCTCGTTCACGATACGGCTATTCAACTCCTGCGCCCATTTTCTACTAGAAAACTCATCTCCGTTCTCATCCAACAGCAATACATAATCGCTTGGACCGATATGTTTCAATAACTGTTCTTCTTCCATACGCAGACAATCTTCACGCACGGCAGACTTTTTAGAACTAGGAACTGTGATATAGTTTAGTTTCGCAAATTTGGTAAGTCTTTTGAGATATTCTGCTTCGCTCTGTTTGTAAAACGTTTCTTTCGTTTGTCCTACAACTATCAACTTGATAGCCATTAAGGTTTATCGATGTCTATTGGATCATTGTTATGATCAAAAAAACTATAATCGAGCATTCCCTGCTTGATATCTCCCTTTATGTTAACCCATTTTTTGTATTTACTAAACCAATGCACACGTCTACTTAGCACGCCTTGTTTCATATATGCCGCTAAGTATGGATTCGTAACAATAGTCACTTTTTTATGCTTGGCAACTGTAAGTAAGTACTCCAAGTGATGCTCTATATCATCTATAATCATCACACTAGAGGTAATGGTACCTGTACCAGAGCATGTAGGGCATTTCTCAGAGGTCTTTATCGACATTTCAGGTCTTACACGTTGGCGTGTGATCTGAATTAAGCCAAACTTACTCATGGGCAAAATAGTGTGCTTCGCTTTGTCATCTTCCATCGCATCCCTGAGCGTATTGAAAAGTTGTTTTTTAAAGCTGGGTGTGCGCAGGTCGATAAAGTCAATTACTACAATTCCACCCATGTCACGCAGGCGTAGCTGTCGTGCAATTTCTTTAGCGGCATCTAAGTTTGCTGCAAGTGCATTTTCTTCTTGGTTGCTAGACCGAGCTGTTTTGCTCCCACTGTTTACATCGATAGAATGTAAAGCTTCGGTATGCTCAATGATGAGATAAGATCCTCCAGCGCATGAAACTGTTTTCCCAAAAGAGCTTTGGATTTGTTTGTCTACACTGTAATTGCTAAAGATATTTTCTTTACCGGTATAATGCTTCAGTACTTTCGGGAGCTTAGAGTCTATAGTCGTAAGATGAGCTCTCATCTCCTCATACAGCAGCTTTTGATTGATTGTAATTGAAGCAAAGTCGTAACTGAGTAAGTCTCTTAATATGGCAAAACTCTTCTGCGCTTCGCCCAAGACCCTATCTCTCGGTCGAGCATTGGGTAGCTTCGTAAAAATACTTTCCCATTTCTGTTGCAGCTCTAAAATGTCTTGATGTAAGTCTTGACCGCCTTTCTGCTCGGCAGCAGTCCTACAGATCAGACCTAGTTTTGGGGTTTTTAGGCTGTTGCCCAAGTTTTTGAGGCGTTTTCTTTCCTCCAGAGTACTGACTTTTTTACTTACGTTGACCGTGTCATAAAACGGAACCAAAATAAAGTATCTCCCAGCTATGGAGATTTCTGTTGTCAGCCGTGGACCTTTAGAAGATATTGGCTCTTTTGATATCTGGACAAGAATTTGTTGGTTCCGTTTTAAAACTTGGCTAATTTTACCAGTCTTAACGGTCTCGGGCTCTAATTTAAATGAAGAGAGATCTCCCTCTGTTCGTTTTCCATTTAAGGTTTCATTGGTTATTTTAACCCATGAATTAATGTATGGCCCTAGATCGTGGTAATGTAAAAAGGCATCTTTTTCATGTCCTACATCTACAAATGCCGCGTTTAAGCCCGGCATTATTTTTTTTACCTTACCTAAATAAATTTCACCTACTAAGAAATTGCTATTATCGCTTTTCTCTTCGTGTAATTCAACAAGTTTCTTATCCTTAAGCAGAGCTATTCTTTCTCCTTCTTGCCCTACGTCTATTATCATTTCGTAGGCCATGTTGCTTTAGGATTATGTTTTACTTCTTTTTCTTATGTCTATTCTTTCTTAGACGTTTTTTACGCTTGTGAGTAGCAATCTTATGTCTCTTTCTTTTCTTACCGCTTGGCATAATGTATATAGTTTAAAATGTTTTAATTTAGTTCTTTGCGAATCTCAGCGAGCTTTTCTTTGTACTCCTGATTTTCGGGCTGCAAAAGTATCAATTTTTCAAATCTTTTCTCAGCTTTTTCTAATTGTCCTGATTCTATTGAAAAAAGACCCAAATGATAGATAGCTCTTAGGTTATTCGTATCTGCTCGTGAGACAGCTAACAGCTTCATTATACCCGCATTCATAACCAAAGACATATCATTGGTTTCTTTACCTCTAGAAATATTTGCAAGAGCTGTATCTACTTCTGCTTCGAGGTCTGCACCTGGAGCAAGAGTAACATCGTTGACTCGCATTGGCGGCTGCTTGCTATCTGTTGCCGTTTCTTCATCATGGTTATGTCCATCGTGGTTTTCTGCAACCTCTGATGTAGCACTATTGCATCCTGCTTGGGTAAGGCCAACTGTAAGTGTTATGCCAAAAACCAAAATGATGGCATTAAAAATAGTTAGATTACCTTTCAACTGTATATACTGAAGGACCTCTTCACTTACTGCGCTTTCACCTTCTCGACGAAAGTCTTAGCTGGTTTGAATTTCGGAATGTTATGAGCAGGTATTGTAATCTGCGTATTTTTCGAAATATTTCTTGCGATTTTCTGAGCTCTTCGTTGTACCACGAAACTCCCAAAACCCCTGAAATAAACATTCTCTCCTTTGATCAATGAACCTTTTACAATTTTGAAAAAACTTTCTACAGTCTCTTGTACAACTGCTTTCTCCACGCCTGTACGTTCTGAAATCTCGTTAACTACTTCTGATTTAGTCATTTGTTCCTCATTTTTTTTGGTTATCTTGCAAAAGTATAGTATTTATTCATAAAAATGTACGGGTACACTTTTTTTTGCGAAACTTTTGAAAATCAACAATCTACTCATTAACTGGTACAATGCGAACAAACGTGATCTGCCATGGCGACACACTAAGGACGCGTACAAAATATGGCTATCAGAAGTGATGCTGCAACAAACTCGAGTAGCACAAGGGCTTCCTTATTACGAAAAATTCGTTGACCGTTACCCTACGGTGTATGACATGGCACAAGCAGATGAACAAGAAATTCTAACCCTTTGGCAAGGACTAGGGTACTATTCCAGAGCAAGAAATATGCACGCTACAGCTAAAATAGTAGTGGACCAATACTCCGGTTTATTTCCAAAGAGCTATGCAGAGATTCTGTCTCTGAAAGGAATCGGTGAATATACAGCTGCAGCCATATCGAGCTTTGCTTTTGACTTACCACACCCCGTCGTAGACGGTAATGTATACCGCGTAATCTCTCGATTATTTGCCATAGAAGAACCCATTAATAAACCCCTCGGTCAAAAATCTGTTCGCACCGCTGTACATGCAGTTTTTGATACACAGCAGCCTGCCCTTTTTAATCAAGCCATAATGGAGTTTGGTGCACTACACTGCACACCAAAAAAACCGCTATGTACGCGCTGTCCGCTTCAGGACAATTGCCTTGCTTTGGATAAAGGCTTGGTCGATAAACTACCGCTTAAAGAAGGAAAAACAAACGTAAAAAATATAGTGCATAGCTATTTGTACTTTCGACATAAGCAAAATACGTACATAGAAAAACGTGAATCCGGTATTTGGCAAAATTTACATCAATTTCCTCTTGCAGAAGAAAACCTTAGTCCATCTCAACTTATAAAGAAGGCTAACCTACTGATAAAGAATAAAATAAACATAGAAATCGGATCTTGTTTTAGTACAACACACTTACTATCTCACCGTAAAATAGCTGCTCATTTTTACACAATATTTTTAGACGAAAAGCCTATTTTTTCAAAAAGCAATATATTTGAAATAGATTTGGAACAAATGGGAACTAAGTACCCCACGAGTGTGCTCACAAAGAAGTTTCTAAACCAACAGAAAAACGATGATAAATAAAGTAATACTAGTAGGAAATCTGGGTAAAGACCCCGAGGTAAAATATCTGGATGCGAATAAAGTAGTTGCCACACTTGCACTAGCAACAAGCGAGCGGTACACCGACAAAAATGGCAACAAAGTAGAAAATACAGAATGGCACAACCTCGAAATGTGGGATGGGCTAGCCAAAGTAGCAGAAAAATACTTAAATAAGGGCAGTATGATTTACGTAGAGGGCAGGCTAAAAACAGACATGTATGAGAAGGATGGTATCAAAAGATACAGTACCAAAATACGAGTATCTACTATGAACATGTTGGGGAAAGCTGGAGGAGGAAGTAATACAAGCAGCGGTGCGACAGCAAGTACACAGCAGTCAAACACTCCAGCCAAAGAGGTTGAAAAACACAATGAGGCAGCTATAGAAAGCATCATAGACGAAGGAGATGATGACCTCCCATTTTAATCTAAAAATACGACCTTGAAAAGCGACTCCGAGCCCTATCAACAGCTATTTTTTTTACTACAGACTGCTCAAGACACCAGTATAAGTTCAGATTTTATGTTGGGCATTTTGGGTTTTTTGGTTATTCTCATTTTCCTTGGTCTATCTGCCCTATTCTCTAGTTCAGAAAACGCTTTTTTTAGCCTTAGTCCCAGCCACCTGATAGCACTCAATGAGGAAAACACTCCTGCAAGTACGCAAGCTCTAAACCTCATTAATGAGCCCAACAGGAAGACTGGTACACGTAGACTTCTTGCTACCATATTATTGATGAACAATCTCATTAATATCTTTATTGTCATATTCTCGAGTTGGTTGTTTGAACGTATTTTCCATTTTAATAGTTTAGACTTAGGTGTAGTTTTACTTTCTGCAGAAAGCATTTCATTTTTAATTCAAGTGGTCCTTATTACCTTTTTTCTGGTACTTATTGGGGAGATTATTCCAAAAATATATGCGACTCAAAACAACCTCAAAATAGTACGATTTATGAGTAGACCATTGATGGTTTGCTACACCATCTTTAAGCCAATTGTACTGAGCCTTGCTGGCAGTTCCTCCTTGTTCGATAAGTATCTCAAAAATAGGCAGCACAGTATTTCTATGGAAGAAATAAGCCAAGCTATAGATATCGCAGATGAAAACAAGGAGATAGAAGAAAAACATATCCTAAAAGGACTAATCAACTTTGGCAATACGAGTGTGAAGCAAATAATGAAGCCGCGTACCGAGGTGAACTGCATCGACATTACTACCAATTCACAAGAACTATTGAGTGTTATAATCGACTGGAATTATAGCCGCATTCCAGTATACGAAGACACATTTGACCAAGTGCGTGGCATTCTCTATATCAAAGACCTCTTGCCTCACATACACAGGAAAACCAACTTCAACTGGAGAGATTTGATACGCCCAACGATGTTCGTACCTGAACATAAAAAGATTGATGATTTGCTAGAGGAGTTTCAAGACAAGCGGGTACACATGGCCATCGTTGTAGACGAATATGGGGGAACAAGCGGCATAGTTACTATGGAAGATATCCTGGAGGAAGTATTTGGAGAGATAAAAGATGAGTTTGATGAGGAGGACCTCTCCTACTCTAAGCTAGATGAGAGCACATATATATTTGAAGGTAAAACGGCTTTACACGATATCTCTAAAATACTGGAACTTGCACCAGACTATTTTGAAAAAGTAAAAGGTGATGCGGATACACTCGGCGGCTTGCTCATGGAGATACAAGAGAAAATACCCCGTAAAGGGGAAAAAATAATCTTTGACAACCTTGCATTTGTTGTTGAAAGTGCCGACTCTAGAAAAATAAAACGTGTAAAAATGACTATATCCAGAACCCTAAACGCAGCAGATGAGAGTGAGTAAACTTGTAGTCTATATACTTGGCTGCAGCTTTCTAATGGTGGGATGTAAGGACTTTACACCAAAACCAAAAGCATACCCAAGAATATACTACCCGGAACGAAATTTTATCACGATAGATACTGACTGTCCCTTCACATTTGGGATTCCAAGTTACAGCAAACTAGTGCCATACACACAAAGCAAAGAGTCTTGCTGGTATAACCTTCAATACCCACAGTTTAATGCAACGCTTCACTTGAGCTACGTGAAAATAAATGCTATATCAGATTTAGATAGCCTAACCGAAGATGCATATAAAATGGTTTTTAAACCCCATCTTCAACGCGCAGAGGAAATCATAGAGCGAGAAATTAGAGATACAACTAAAGGAATTACAGGGTTGATATATGACCTACAAGGAAAAACAGCTACACCGCTCAATTTTTACATCACAGACAATAAAAAACATTTTTTTCGTGGCTCATTTTACTTCAATAGTAGGACATCTCAGGATAGTGTAATGCCGATTTACAATTTCATTAATGAGGACATAATGCGGAGCATTGGCTCCTTCAAATTTAAGTACTAAATTCATCCCTACCTCACGCGCAATGTTCTTCCTATACGTAGGGTAGTAGTTCTACTGATACGATTCAATCTGCAAATCGAATTTACCGTTGTACCATAGCGTCTCGCTATACCAGATAGCGTATTGCCTCTGCGTATTTTGTGATATCTACGCGCATTGGGAGGTGCTATATTCGCTCTTGTATTTCCATTTTTAATGTAGGGAAACCACGTATTGTTAATGGTCACTTTATCCCTTTTGAGCGTGAAATTGTTGAAGTCTATTATTCGAGAAGGGTCAAAAGCTTGTCCCATAAGCATCGTCTGAAAATGCAAGTGCGAGCCTGTACTGCGTCCTGTGCTACCACCGTACCCTATTATTTGCCCTGCACGCACCGTTTGATTCACGAGTACTAAAGCTTCACTTAGATGAGCGTACAACGTCTCTAAGCCATTATAGTGGCGTACCATAACATAGTTGCCAAAGCCTCCAGGGTTGTACCGCTGTATGCGGACTATACCGTCAAAAGCAGCATATACAGGATCCCCAATATCGAGATCTATGTCTATCCCTTTGTGCCAACGGCTTCTTCTCCAGCCATATTTACTAGTTACTCGGCCTTTAAACGGATGCACGTAAGAACAGTCCTCTTCTACAAGATCGAGCTTATATCCAAGCTTCATCGTCTTGTGGTCATAGGCTGGGCTATCAATATTCCGTGCACTCCAACTTTGTCCATATATACCCTGTGCAGGCAATAGGTCCATGTCAAAATCCGTAGTTGATATATCCTTTATATTGTGTACTAAGCCGGTATCTCTGCTTTCTATGGTATCTACCTGCGCAAATGCACCTGCACACAAAACACATGATAGTGCTAGCAGGCTATACCTCCAATAGTGTTCTAATCTCTTTTTCATCTGCTTTCAGTTGGTTTATTAACGATCGTAGATCTTCAAATTTTTGCTCATCACGAGTACGTGAAACAAAAGCAATGGAAATCTCCTTATGGTAAACATTCTGGCTAAAATCAAAGAGGTGTACCTCTATGCTCCATTTCTTGTCATCAAAAGTAGGATTGTAACCTATATTGAGCATCCCTGCATATTTTTTTTCGCTAATATATACCCACACTGCGTACACACCATTTTTTGGAATGAGCTTATAGCTGCTATTTACACGAATATTTGCCGTTGGATATCCTATGGTCGTACCACGCTGCATGCCTTCTTCAACCTTGCCTCGGAGTACATACGCTGTACCCAAATATTCTCTTGCTCGATGCACCTGCCCATCAAGCAATGCTTGCCGTATTTTGGTGCTACTCACTATACTCTCACTAATATCTTGAGCAGGAATCTCCTCTAACTCAAAACTGTAGGTATCTGCAAAGTGAATCATCTCTTGCATCCCACCTTCTCTATTTCGACCAAAGCGATGATCATACCCTATTATAAGCTTGGTAATATGCAATTTCTCTACCAAGATGTCACGAACAAACTCATCTGCCCGTAGCCTACTCAGCTCTTGGGTAAACGGCATTATAATAAGATAGTCTATACCTAATGCAGAGACCAGGTCTACCTTTTCTTCAATGGTACTCAGTAGTTTTAGCTCATTGTCATCTGGATAAAGTACCAACCGCGGATGAGGATAGAAGGTAAGCAATACACTTACTCCTCCTATATGTAGGGCCTCATCTACTACTTGTCTTAGTATTTTTTGATGCCCAAAATGCACTCCATCGAACGTACCTTGTGTAAGAATTACAGGCTTCTCTGGATTAAACTCTGTTATGTTGTATATTACTTTCAATGGGCAAATTGCTGTGCGAATTTGAAAAAATCCTCCGTTTCTTTAATATCCTCCATTTCTACGGCATTTTCTACCGCATAATCTCCGATACGTGTACGCACTAAACTACTCATATATGCACCACTCTCTAGGGCTTTGCCTAGGTCTCTGGCCAGTGAACGTATATATGTTCCCTTACTGCAGTGTATCTCAAAGCTAATCTCTGGGAAATTAGTGGCATCAATCTCATATTTACTAATGTGAGCATCACGTATTTTGAGTTCTACAATCTCTCCTTTACGGGCGTGTTGATACGCTCTCTTGCCGTTTACTTTTACTGCACTATGCTGCGGTGGAACTTGCTTAATATCTCCTCTAAAAAGGTTTATTTTCTCTTCTAAAAACGCAGGAGTAATATGTTCCGTAGGATAGGTTTCATCTACTTCTGTTTCTAGGTCAAAGGATGGTGTTGTCTTACCGATGACAAACGTACCAGTATATGCTTTCTGTTGCGATTGAATGCCTTCAATCTTTTTGGTGTACTTGCCATAACACACGATGAGCATCCCCGTAGCTAGGGGGTCAAGCGTACCTGCGTGGCCTATTTTTTTGATGCGTGAGATATTACGAAGCTTTTTTACTACGTCAAAACTGGTCCACCTTTGTGGCTTATTGATGAGTAGAAAACCTCCTTCTTGTATGCTGATTTCGTTCATTCTATTTCTGTGCTAGTTTATACATTACTAGTGCTATTGCTGCAAAAATGAGATTCGGGATGGTAACGGCCAATAATGGATGCAATGCACCACTACTTCCGTAGGCAAGGAAAAACTGAAATACAACCAAAAAACTAAAGCTAATTAATAATCCTACTCCAAGGTTGAGTCCGATACCTCCTCGTGATTTTTTGGAGGCCACACTAACACCTATTATCGTTAAGATTATCATTGCAAAAGGCATAGCAAAGCGTTTATACCTTTCCGTGGTATAGAAGAAAGTATTGCCCGTACCTCGCATTTTTTCTAAAACGATCATCTCATCCAGTTCCACTAGGTTGAACATTTGTACATCATCATTTTTTCTGAAAAAATCTTCTGGATTAAATGGAATCATAGTATCCAATGTTGCTCCACTGTTCAGCATTTCCTTACCATCAGTAAACTCTCTGGACCACCACTTGGTGAGCTGCCAAACCCGCCCTTCTTTATTCCAATTTAATCTGTCCGCATACAGCTTTGATTTTAGGTCCCCATCGACAACATGCTCAAGACTAACTTTGTATCCTGCACTATCACTAAAATTGAAATTACCAACGCTCATGATAATGCCAGGGGCTACTTGTGTCTTTATTTGCGAAGCGGTATAGTGTGACCGGTCGCGTATATACTCGTTCTCAAATACTACGCGAGTCTTATCCGCCTTGGGAATAATCCATGCAAAAAGTGAGAAGGACACCATAGCCAGTAAGATACTGGTAAGAATATAGGGTCGCAACATTCGTCTGTAGGACACACCACTAGCCAGTATTGCAATAATTTCGCTGTTCTGTGCCATTTTAGAGGTAAAAAAAATAACGGAGATAAATACGAAAACAGGGCTAAATAAATTTAGTAAGAAGGGCACCCAATTAACGTAGTAATTAAATATAACCTCAGTAAATGGAGCATTGTTCTCCATAAACTCATCTATTTTTTCTGAAAGATCAAAGACAATAATAATTACCGTAAATAGACCCAAAGCGAGGGTGAAAGCGCCTAAAAATCGCTTAATGATATACCAGTCTATTTTTGTTAATTTCATACGGATGTAGGCCGTAAAAAAGCCTAATAACTTGGCTTTATCTTTCTAATGGCTTGTGCAAATAAATTGGAAATAGCTACACTTTCCTCGAGTATTGGATTAATGATGGTAGAATCAAGGTATTTTTCTTCTGCAATAAGCTCTAACCAGTACTGGCAACCATCACAAGACTCCTTAGCATCTCCTAGTTTTTTCAGAAAGAAATCGGGATTTTGAGTTACCATTAATCCCTTTGCTTTTATCGCCATATCTGTACATCGCTCAATCAAGTGGCCGCGCATCAAGTTGCACATAGGTATTTCAACAGGCAACACTAGTGCTATCTTAAGGCAGGTCTGGCTCAGTAGTTTTGCTCGTTTGTATATATCGTCTATCATAAGCGCTGGTCTAATTTTTTGATAATGCTATTTTTCCAAGGCAAAAAATTATCTGCCAATATCTGTTTGCGTGCTTCTGTCACTAACCACAAGTAGAATTTGAGGTTATGCTCACTTGCTATTTGTGCTGCGAGGTACTCTTTTGCTTTAAAAAGGTGCTTTAGGTACGCTTTGCTGTACTGAGGAGTATGCTCATCGTCTACAGCAGAGTAATCGTCTTCCCACTTTTTGTTACGCATATTCATGGTACCCTCTTTGGTGAAAAGCATTCCATTTCTTGCATTGCGGGTAGGCATTACACAGTCAAACATATCTACACCCAGGTGTATACACTCGAGCAGGTTTGCTGGTGTTCCGACTCCCATAAGATAACGTGGCTTATCCGAGGGTACTATAGCAGTAATTTGCTCGGTAATGCGATACATATCCTCGTGTGGCTCGCCTACGGATAATCCGCCAATGGCTATACCATCTGTATCATGTCTAAGACAATACTCCGTACTCTGCTCTCGCAAGTCTCCAAATGTACTTCCTTGTATGATGGGAAATAGTTGCTGTGTATGTTCGTAATGAGGATCTGTCTCCCTGAATCGTTTTATGCATCTGTCTAGCCAGCGGTGAGTGGTGTGCATAGACTTGACAGCATATTCACGTGTTGCAGGATAGGGTGTACACTCGTCAAAGGCCATTATTATATCTGCTCCTATTGTGCGCTGCGTATCCATCACATTTTCTGGAGTAAAGAGTAGCTTATGGCCATCAATATGACTCCTAAAAATAACACCTTCCTCCGTAATCTTGCGTTGATCTGAAATACTGTACACCTGAAAGCCTCCACTGTCTGTTAGCATTGGTCTATCCCAATTGATAAACTTGTGCAAACCACCAGCTCCTTTTATAATATCGAGACCTGGGCGTAAGTATAGGTGGTAGGTATTGCCAAGTATAATTTTGGCATCTATGTTGTTTTTGAGGATTGCTTGATCTACCGTTTTTACCGTACCCTGAGTGCCTACAGGCATAAAAATAGGTGTAGGTATCTCGCCGTGGTCTGTTGTAATAAGACCTGCTCTAGCTTTTGTATCCTTCTCGGTGTGTTGTAGTTTGAAAAACACTATTGAAAAATAAGACTAAAAATTAATAGCTTGGGCGATACTCGCTCCACGCTACTTGCGTATATAAAATTATCTGGCACTTTTTGGTTGCCAATACCATTGCTAAGTTTTAACTCAGGGCTAAACTTAAAAAAATCGTAATAAAAATCGAAACCAAAACCTACATCGTAGGAGAATGTATTGGGATAAAAAGCTAAAATTGGCTTCGTATCACTTCTATCTGTATCGATATCACTGATAAAATCGAAACGATATGTGGCGCCTGCCAATAGATACAAACGAGCATTTTTGTGTCGCTTTGACTTGTATTCAAATGTCAGCGGAATCTCCATGTACGTCGCCTCTATCTCAGCTATCTTCGTATTATCCTCTCCCTTGAAATGATAGTTCATGTCCCTGCGGGCAAACTGTATATTCAGCATTGTACGCAAGTCCAAGTGGTCTGCTAATCTAAAATTGACCAAACCACCTAACCCGAAGCCCGGATAACTCTTGGATTCGATGCTTTTGAGGCTATCATAGTTAAGATTATTGTCTTTTACAGTAAACTTTAGTTTAGCCACATTACCCATTATACCAAAGCCAAAACGAACCGGCTTACGGTCATACAACGGATTGAGTTGTTGTGCTTGAACACCTAGTCCCAACACCACGAGTATAAGTACTCCTATTATTTTGTGCCTGTATATATTGAGCATACCCCAAATGTCAAACGACGGTCTTCTACTTTATCGTATGTACACCCTCGCATTATATTCTTGAATTCTTCACCCTCTGGAAAAGCTCTTACAGATGCAGGCAAATAGGTGTATGCGGCACTATCTCCAGATAACAACTTGCCAAATAAAGGTAAAAGTGTTCGGTTATAGATACTGAAGAGTGCACCAAACAGCCCTTTAGGTTGCGTGAGTTCTAATATCATTACCACTCCTCCTGGTCGTAGCACTCTATGTATTTCAGAAAGTCCTTTTTCTAAATTTTCAAAATTTCTAACTCCGAAAGCAACTATCACAGCATCAAAAGATTCATCTTCGTATTTCAGATCTTCACTATCTCCAGAGTCCAATCTCATATTGGTTATTCCTTTTGCTGCTAGTTTCTTACGACCTATTTCAAGCATACCCTCAGATATGTCTACTCCTACCACCTCTTCTGGCTCTAGTGATAAAGTAGCAATAGCAAAGTCTGCAGTTCCTGTAGCTACATCTAGTATGCGTTTGGGCTTGTGCTCTGCAAGCATAGCAATCGCTTTTTTACGCCATCCCTTGTCTATACCAAGTGACAAGAATCGATTTAAAAAATCATAGCGATGCGCGATGTTATCGAACATTTGCTCTACCTGCTCTTTCTTAGAACCTTCGGCTTCATATGGTTTTACTTTTGTACCCATTGTTTATGCTTTGCAAAGGTAACAATTATGTGTAGTGGATAGTTTAGAGTTTTTCGATTTGCTACTCCCTCTATTTGCCGCTCACTATTTTTAGAAAATCAGCGTGTTATACGTTCATTTTTGAAGCAACTTTTTGGGCATTTACGTGCTACATACACGAACCTTTTACTTTGGCTGAAATTTATTCTTATACTCTCCTACCTTTGCACAGTGAAATTTGAAAAGGCAGTTTTTTTGAGGAGCTACGGAGCAGTTCAGCAGATTAAAGATGAGAAGACACCACAGTTTGCTTTTATAGGTAGGAGTAATGTTGGCAAGAGCTCACTCATAAATGCACTCGCTTCTAAAAAAGACATGGCCAAAACGAGTTCTAAGCCTGGCAAAACGCAGCTAATCAATGTTTTTGATATTGAAGGGCATATTCATTTGGTAGATTTGCCGGGTTATGGCTATGCCAAAGTTTCTAAAAAACTTCGGGAGCAATTCGAAGGCCTTATCACTGATTATCTGCTCAGAAGCGATACGTTATATATCGTTTTTATTCTGATAGATGCGTCTATCCCGCCGCAGCGTATTGACTTAGAGTTTGTAGCATGGTGCGGTGAGCACAAAGTACCATTGGGCATAGCTTTTACTAAAACCGACAAGAAAAAGAAGAAAAATACAGAAGCCAACATGCTGGCATTTGAAGATGAGATATCACAGTTTTTTGAAGAGTTGCCTGTCATACTAGAAACAAGTGCAAACAGCAAACATGGTATCAAAGAACTTGGAGATTGGATAAACGAGCAGATGGGGCACGTATAGTAGTCTGCCAGCTGGTAACTAGCGACTGTTTAAACAACTAAAAAATCATACAATCCATCCTATCTGAAATTCCCCGCCGGGAGTATTCTATGTTACTCCACTAAGAGTCTCCTTACATCGTAAGCTCTATTTTCAGTAACTATTCCAAGAAAGTATGTACCCGGCACAAGCGAAGAGACATCTATTTTCTTGTCTTTGGTCTTCCCTTTTAACTTCTCAGTAAGGACCACTTTACCTTGTACGTTGGTAATCTCTAAGGTGCAGCAATCGTGCATGGTCTCAAATGCAATATGGAGCAAATCATCTGCAGGATTGGGATACATTTTGAATGCAGAAGTGGGTTTAATAACAGCATTATTACCCGCTAGCGCATTGTCATACATGGCAAGGCAATACTGTCCTCTTGTGAGATTGGCGATGTTTATAGTTCCTCGTTTATCAAACAATGATCCTGTATTTTTGGTATAGTCTGTAGCTACTTCCCAAGCAGTTCCTGCATTGGGTCGGTAGAGCAACACTAGGCTGTCTTCTGTAATACGTATGAGCTCATCATCTAGGTAGCCAAACTGCAACGAATTTGCTTTTAGTCCACTGTAGGTAAGCGATGCAGATATACGTACATCACCTCCCCATACTCCACCTACACTCCAGTAGCGTTGGCGACTGAGCACTACTCCTTCTGGCTTGCCATACGTACCGTCTACAGGCGCCCAGTGGTGCTCTACTCTCAGCAAGATAGAGTCTGTTGAATTATTCACTACATTAATGTCACTCAGGAGCCCTTGTGGCATGTCAACTGTATATACTCCAGGCTGAAATACTGACCAGTCTGTAGTGACGGCATCGCTTATTTTGTCATCAAAATCAAAGGCCCAATACACGGGTTCAAACGGGCAATCGACATCAACCGTTTGCTCCTTGTTAACTAGAATCACCTGAGCATCGTGGCGTTTCCAGTCTTGGCTAAATGCTGTAACCGTGGCAACGGTACCTGCATAATTTATTTCATTAAATCGCGGAGTCTGCTTGATATGCACTTTATACTTTTGGTCTTGCCTGATTACCCAGTTTATATCAAAGTGAGGAAAACCTGCTTCTTTTATCCAATAGTCAAAGAAACCATTGAGATCAAGTGCGGTAAACTGACCGAAATAATTGGCCATATTTTGCGTAGTAACTGCCTTGAATTTGTACTGTTGTTGAAAGCCAGCACAGGCTCTAAAGAAGTCTTTATCACCCATCATACCACGGAGACTGTGTACCATATCTGCCCCTTTATTGTAAACGTGCCGGCCATAGGTGTTGGCGTGACTTATGCCACTCACGGGCAACACAGCACCATCTTGTATATGAGCAAACTGCAACACTTGTCGGTGATTATCCTCTATATCTTCATCGTAGCGAGCACGTCCGTAGACTGCCTCTAAGAAAATTCGCTCTGAATAGGACGCCCAGCCTTCATTGAGCCACATATCTTCTTGCGTACTGCACGTAGTTGTATTGCCCCACCAATGATGAGCAAGCTCATGTGCGTAGAGCGTTTCATTGTCTTTATCTCCATTAGCTATCGCGTAGCGTGGGTAGGCTATGTTCGTGGCGTGCTCCATAGCACCTGCATTAAACGGCACTATATTAAACCCGATCCTATCAAAACTATGCTCTCCATATACCTCTTCAAAACGGCGAATGCATTGGGGTATATTTTCAAAACTACTGCGCAAGTTTGCCGTATCTATTTCCAGAGATGTAAGTAATACAGGAATGCCATCTACGTTCATCGTAACCTCTTTATAATTGGCTACAGCCACAGAGGCGAGGTAGGTCGGAATGGGATCATCCATAAGCCATTTATAGGTAATGGTATTATTCCCATTGTCTATTTGATTGGTGAGATAGCCGTTAGCGTAAGCACGCTTACCACTATCTACTGTAATATTTGTGTAATAAATAGCCCTATCGGTAAAGTTATCGAAACAGGGGAACCACACCCTACCAAAATTATGTGGATCTGCAGCAAAACCTACCCCCATATTGAATGCATACTCTCCCGTAAAGTAAAACCCTCCCCACTGAGCATCTTGCTGCGGGTTACCGTTATATTTTACCGCAATATTGAATGTATCTAACGTGGTAAGAGTAGGTAGTGCAATGCGCAGAGAGGGACTTGTATACTCAAAATCAGCTGAACTCCCATTCACCAACACCTCATCTACTGCAAGATCTAAAAGATCTAGAGTAACTGCATTTGCTGGCTGCAGTAATACAACCTTTAGTGATGTAATAGCATCTATCTTCTGTTGTGACTCATACGCAAGAAAC
>CAJXIQ010000014.1 GCA_913054375.1 uncultured Bacteroidota bacterium | reverse complement strand
CATTGGTACCCAAAACGGTAGGATCAGAAGGTGGAAATGATGATAGTTTAGCAGCTAGTGGAACTTCCTGGATACTTGTAAAGTTGCCTAGTGATACGATATATGCAGACACAACGCTAGACTATAGAAACGAACAAGTAATTTTAGAGTCTACCACGGGTCAAAAAATATTTGATTGGGGACTAGCTGTTACTATTGAGCAAGTAGCAGATCCTGGAGTTAATTCTCAAGAGTTTGATGAAAATGGCTTAATTAATTGGACGGTAGATTTTTCAGATCCGAGTAACGAATGGCTTACTGCTGTCTCAGATAATGATGCTTCTGAGTCAAGACAGTTTGGCGTTTTTGATTGGATTAGATCTGGTGTTCAAGGTCAGCCATCTTTTAATGATCCGTCTTGGCATGATTTCTCTTCCGGTGGTAGAGCACTCGATAGAAATGGTGTTTACGAAAAAATCTGGGATGGACGTATTGCTCCAAATAGACTGACATCCAACACCCTTAGATCAAATGCTTCTGAAAGAGATGCTGAACTCGTACAGCCATTTACATTTGGTTATCAAGCGATGCAAGGTGTTGGTCTAGAAAATATAAGTAGTGTAGATATAGTACTTACCCCAGATGAATCAAAATGGTCGCAGTGTGTTATGATTGAAACTGGTGAAGATCCAGGATTGAATGAAGGTAAAGCAGAGAAGTTTGATATGAGAAAAGGAACACTCACTTACGGTGGTGTTACGCTCAAGGCAGGCAAGACAATATTCCCTGGTTATGCCATCAACGTAAATACGGGTGAAAGACTAAATATTATAGTAGGAGAAGATTCATACCAAAGAAGTGAAAACGGCCGTGATATGAAATGGAATCCGACAGACAATACTAGTTTCCCTAACTCAGGTTATCCAAGTTTTGGAGGTAGACACTTCATATATGTAATGGGCTCTCACCAAGGTATAGCAGCAGGTATACATCCTAAGTTACCTGCCTACGATGAGGGTGAGGCGTACCATGCTATATTTAGTAATGTAACTCCTACCAACAGATTGCGTGAGTTATCCAAAGTATATCAAAATTGTGATTGGGTAATCCCTGCCTACATGGCTCTTGGTAAGTCGCTAGAGGAAAACGCAGATGGTATACCGGTACCACCAAATGAGATGAAAATCAGACTTCGAATTGGTAAACCATATGGTAGAAACGGCGTTGCAGAAAATTCAGGATTACCGAAGTTTAAATTCAGCACAGACGATATTTTCAATGATGTAACGTTAGAAAATGGTAAAGAGGCTTTGGACTTAGCTAACATTGTTCCAAATCCTTATTATGCCTATTCTGGTTACGAGGGTAGTCCGATTGATAATCGTGTAAAGTTTACCAACTTACCTGAAAAGGTTCAGATATCTATCTATACACTAGACGGTTCACTTGTAAGAAGAATAGATAAGGATGATGAAACTACATTTGTTGATTGGAATCTGCAAAATAATGCTGGTGTGCCAGTTGCCAGTGGATTGTATCTTATACACATAGATGCGGACGACCTTGGAGAAAAAGTATTAAAATGGATGGGAGTAATGAGAGAACTTGACCTTGACTCGTTCTAGAACTACTACGAATCAATAATTAAAAGAAAGAAAGGAATGAAAAAAGCAATTATATTATCAATTATACTATCGGCTGCGTCGTTTGTTTTTGCTGGCAATCCTGATAGGATTGGTCAAGCAGGAGCTACACAACTAAATATAAACGGCTGGGGTAGAAGTTCTGGTTGGGGATGGGCTGCTGTAAGTAGCGCCAAGGGATTAGAGTCACTTTACAATAACATAGGTGGTCTTGCATATACCGACAACACAGAAATAATTTTTTCTCGTACGTCTTGGCTATTGGGTACCGATATTAATATCAATACCTTTGGTTTTTCGCAAAACGTAGGAGGTGGAGCCCTTGGTGTAAGTGTCATGAGTTACGATATTGGAGATATTCCAATCACTACTACTGAACAACCCGATGGAGGTATAGGAACATACAAGCCACGCTTCACAAATATCACAGCAGGATATTCAAAACGCTTTACGCAAGAGATATCAGGAGGAATTGGTTTCAAGGTGTTTTCTGAATCTATTACAAACGCAAAAGCTCAAGGTATTGCAATAGATGCAGGTATACAATACATCACCACATTTAGAAAAGACGAGAAAATTAAAAAGAACGATATCAAATTTGGGGTGTCTCTGAAGAATATTGGCCCTGATGCTAGATACGCTGGTGACGGTCTTTCAGATAAATATGAAAATCCAGATAATGAGGTAGAGTATACAATTAATAAAAGAGCAGCTAAATTTAATCTGCCCACGTTAGTAAACATAAGTGCATCATATGACTTAAGGTTGGACGATAATGAGGAGACATATTTCCATCGTTTGACACCAGCATTTACATTTACAAACAATGCTTTCTCTGCCAACCAGTTTACATTAGGTGCAGAGTATAGTTATAAAGAGATGTTTCAGCTGCGTACAGCATACGCCTATGAGAATGGTATACTAAACTATGAAACACGCACCAATGCATTTACAGGTATAATGGGGGGCTTTACGTTTGAAGTTCCTGTGCGTAAGGATTCTGAAACTACATTTGGACTAGATTACTCATACCGTCACTCCAATCCATTTGGGGGGTCACACACGTTTGGGGTTAGACTAAATATTGGCGAGTAATCGTATTTAACATAAAGCACTAACTTTGCAATGTTGCATTTCTCGTAGAGATGCAACATTGTTTTTTTATACTAACACAGAAATAATATGTCTATAAATTACGTATCACAACAGGGGTATGATGACCTTAACGACAAGATAGCTCACTTAGAGACAGTAGAGCGTAAACGTATAACAGGCCAAATAGCAGACGCTAGAGATAAAGGAGATCTGTCAGAAAATGCAGAGTACGATGCAGCCAAAGAGGCTCAGGGACTATTAGAGATGAAGATCTCAAAACTCAAGAATATGAGAGCTAGTTCTAGAGTTATTGACCCGAAGGATCTGGATCTGAGCAAGGTGAATATTCAAACAAAAGTCCGCTTACTGAATAAGAAGTTTAACAAAGAAGTTATTTACTACATAGTAGGTGAGAGTGAGGCTAACTTGAGAGAAGGTAAAATATCAGTAAAATCTCCCATAGGTGAAGGTCTAATGGGAAAAAAAATTGGTGAGATAGCAGAAATAAGTGTCCCCGCTGGAGTAATCCAGTTTGAGGTATTAGAAGTAAGTCTGCCGTGACCATTTTTGAACAAATTGTAGCTGGAGATATACCAAGCTACACGATCGCTGAAACAGAGGATTTTCTTGCCTTTCTAGATGTATTCCCACTGAAAGAAGGACATACCTTAGTCATCACGAAAGAACCAGTGGATTATATATATGATCTAGATGATGCCACCTTGGCAAGGTTGCATGTATTTGCAAAGAAAGTTGCAAAGGCAGTAGAAGCAGTTGTGCCGTGTACTAGAGTTGGAGTGGCAGTCATTGGTCTAGAGGTTCCGCATACACATATTCATTTGGTCCCGATTGATAGTGCAGCAGATATAAATTTTACTAGTCCTAAAATAAAGGTTAGTGAAGACCGAATGGCAGCGTTATCTGCCCAGATAGCACATTCCTTCAATACCTAGATGTTAACGTAATTTATTTGGGTTCTTGGCTAAAAAGCTACCCCATCCACTATGGTGTTCTTCAGAAGACTCCATTCCCGGCTTATACATAAAATGGTGACATATGGCTACAGCCACTGCATCAGTAGCGTCTAGTTTAGAGTGATTGGTTTTCAGACCCAACAGATTTTGTACCATACCCGCTACCTGCTCTTTACTTGCCGTGCCTCGACCCGTTACACTTTGTTTTATCCGTTTAGGGGCATATTCAAACACGGGTAGTTTTCTATTAAGTGCAGCTGCCATACTTACCCCTTGTGCTCTACCTAGTTTTAGCATGCTTTGCGGGTTTTTTCCCATGAATGGAGCCTCTAATGCTACCTCATCTGGCAGGTACGTATCTATCAGCTTTGTACATTGGTCAAATATGCTTTGCAACTTCATAGCATGATTTTTCTCTTTACGCATATCAAAGATACCCATGCTAACAAGGGTCATAGAATTATTTGATATTCCGATAATGCCGTACCCAGCTATATTCGTTCCTGGGTCTATCCCCAGTATTATCTTATCGTAAATGTTATCTTTCGCCACGGTAAGTACAAAGGTACACTATACCCAATATAACATTTGCACACGTGAGTAAAACCAATAGGCCCAAAGGATATCTACGCTTCTATCCCCTACTAAAGTGGATATTTAGCGCTTTGTCTGTGTATTTTTTTATTCGTCAACTGCGATCTGTAGAAGAAGATTTGTTTGGCGGTATTATAACCGGATTGGTTGGGCATCCATACGTGTTTGCTGTTATTGTGCTGCTGGCCTTAGTCAATTGGAATGCCGAAGCACAAAAATTTAAAATGCTGATTGCTGCAGTAGTGGACTTATCCAATATACGCGCATTACTTACTATACTTGGTGGGATGGCAATAAGCAATTTTACTCCCGCACGTACAGGAGAATACATTGGCAGAGGTCTACTGCTCAAAAGCATTCATCCTATTAAGGTTGTAATAGCTACTGTAGCAGGTAATATAGCCCAGGTATTTATGACGTATAGCTTAGGCCTTATTTGCATAGCTGCAGCGTTACTCTGCACAGATTTTGGGGGTGGGTTTACACACGGTTACAAATTGCTGTATGTTGGGATACTATGCATACTCATGCTTGGCTTCATAGCACGGGTAAAAAGAATTTTGCCATGGGTAATGCAAAGACTGCCGGGTAAACTGGCAAATACCTTAAGTCTCATACAGAAATACGATAAGAAACTCTACTCCAAAGTAGTTGGTGTAGCTTTTTTACGATATGCGGTATTTGCTTCACAGTTTTACTTGCTTCTGCAACTATTTTCCGGTTTTGTGATGCCAATTTCTGTTCTAGCACTTATACCCATTGCCTATCTTATGCAAAGTCTTGTTCCAGTGCCTGCAGTATCCGATGTTGGCGTGCGTGTGGTAGTGTCTCAGATGTTGTTTGGAGCTTTTCTTACAGACGATGCTATTCTGAAAGCAGTGACGTGCATATGGTTTATCAATCTTATACTTCCGGGCATACTGGGCACCATTTATCTTCTTACTAGTACCATCCAAAAGAGATGATAGGGTATATACTGCTTGTACTAGCTGCAGGCGCAGCTTACCTTGGCTTACTACGTTACTATGCAACGTTATGGGATGCTACACCAGAAATTGGGGTTGCCTCTAGCAATAAGCAAAAGGTTAGTGTGTTAATTCCTTTCAGAAATGAAAAAGAAAATTTGCCACGCTTGGTTGCGAGTATTGAGGAGCAGGAGATAGGCAGTTTAGACGTGGAGATTGTTTTTGTCAATGATCACTCTACAGATGCAGGAGAATTATTAATAGCAAACTATACAGGAATTCTAACTACTCGGTTAGTCGCTCTAGAAAATGGCGAAGGCAAGAAAGCTGCTATAAAAAAGGGGTGGGAACATTGTCAAGGAGATTTTATTATACAAACGGACGCAGATTGCGTGTTGCCCCAAAACTGGCTTACGGTCATGTTGGCATCCTTCACAAATGATCAAGTGCTGCTGGCTTGTGGACCTGTAAGGTTCAATAACCCTACTAATTTTTGGCAACGAATAGTTGCTTTAGATTTTGCGGGACTTATTGCTATTGGTGCTGCTCATATACAATGGGGAAAACCCATGATCTGCAATGCCGCAAATCTTGCTTACCGCAAATCGCTTATTGCCGATGCAGCATTAAAAGAGGGAGTCACAAGTGGTGACGATGTGTTTTTGCTGCAAAGTGCGCATCATAAGAATCCGGAAGGAATTGTATTTGTAAAAAATAAATGGGCTATAGTACAGACCGAAGGACCTTCAAGTTTTAGTGCGTTTTGGAATCAACGTCTGCGCTGGGCAAGTAAAAATGGCGAGTATGATATAGTAGCTAATACAGGCATACTCTTAGGTGTTTGGATATACAACATACTTATACTAGTATCAGTACTGTCCGTTACCTCTGTAGGAGCTACAGCTGCAGCATTTTTGCTTATACTCAAAGTATTAGCGGAAGACCACTTTTACAGTAAGTTCACAGACTTCTTTTCTATAAAAAGAGGATTTACAAACATTCTGCTAGGGCAACCGTTTCACATTATCTATATGGCTGTAGTGCCGCCATTATCGCAAGTTTTAAAATACAAATGGAAAGAACGAAAAGTAAGCAAATAGAATTGCCAGAACTAGAAGCTGAAGTATTGAAAATGTGCCTCTTCCCTGAGGCTTTTGAAACCTTATTAGATGAGTGTGTTACCGAAAAGAAAGAAAGCATTGTAGCGGATGCCGTTAAAAACCTTATTCATCACAAACTAATGGTAGCCGTCAATGTGGACATAAGTCTCTCTTGGGTGTATGATAGTGATAAGATGCGAGAAAGCTCTTTTAGAGCCACTGCTAAAGGGGTAGAATGGATGGAGGGGAATGGCTAATACCCCAATCTTTTACCAGTAGCTAATCCGCCGGAGTTATTAAAGACCATTTTTTGCTGAAGCGTGATTTCGCTCATTGCATCCAAAGGCGGTACGTAAAGGTCAAAATCTAGCGCATAGAGCATGGTTTGCTCTATGATTTTAAGTATAGCTTCTGTTTCTATTTCTTGCTTCGCAAAATCGGTATAAAGGAAATCTAATTGCCTCTGACCATCTACGTAGAAATGACCTTCAGAATTAATAAATAGTCTTGCCAGTAAATAGCCTATGTCTGCCAGCCTTTGGTATTTCAGGGAGTCAGAAAGAAAATTATATGCTTGTATCATTCCACAGTACCCGCGTGTAGGCGCCTCTATTACATAGGGGTCCTTGCCTACTTCATGCTCTGGGGGGAAACAAAACACGTTCGTATGCATAATAAATGAGATGGTGTCTCCGCTAAACTTCAAGTGAAACTCGAAGTCATTCACTTCTATTAATTCTACCTCAAGCTTCTCATCCTTTTCTATAACCTTTGGAGTAAGATGCTCTGCAATTTCCCTAGCACATTTTTTAAGTTGATTGAAGGTGGTCAGTGTATTGCGGTAAACGTGCTGTTTTAGTGCTGCCTTATTATTTAATCTGCCTATTATGTCTACTATATCTTCTGCCATGTACGTAAGGATTTTTAACAAAAATAGACTAATCCGAAAACAACAGAAATAATACTTTATTTCACTTTTATAATCAGGGGCAAAGCGATAAATTTGCACGTACTAGATTACTAAATCCCTTAACCATAAAATTACATGTCAGAAACAGCAAAAATTAATATCCAAGGCCAAGAAACGGAATTGCCTTTAGTAGTGGGCACAGAAAATGAGGTTGGTATAGATATAAGTAAACTTCGAGGATCTACCGGTGCTGTTACGTTAGATTTTGGATATAAAAATACAGGAGCTACCACGTCGGGTATTACATACTTAGACGGTGAAAAGGGTATATTAAGGCACAGAGGGTACTCTATAGAAGAGTTAGCTGATAAGGCAGAATTTCTAGAGATAGCCTACCTACTCATACATGGAGAGCTGCCAACTAAGCAGGAGTATGCTGAGTGGGATAATGAAATAAGAAGACACACCCTTGTAAACGGAGATATCCAAAATATTTTTGATGCGTGGCCTACAGGTAGCCATCCAATGGGTCAGTTGATAGCTATGATATCGTCTTTGTCTTCTTTTTATCCAGAGAGCCTAGATCCTAATGCAGGACAAGAAGCAAGAATGAGAACCATCACTCGATTATTGGCTAAGATGCCAACAATCTGCGCCATGATCTCAAAAAATAGAATTGGTCATCCACTTATCTATCCTCAAAATAGCCTAACCTACGTTGAGAACTACTTGAATATGACCTTCAAGCACGTAACAGAAGATTACGAATTAGACCCTATACTCGTAAGAGCTATGAATAAGCTTATGATACTACATGCAGATCATGAGCAAAACTGCTCTGCATCTACAGTACGATTGGTAGGCTCTAGTCATGCCAATTTATATGCTAGTGTATCAGCAGGAGTTGCAGCATTATGGGGCCCACTACACGGTGGTGCAAACCAAAAGGTGATCGAAATGCTCGAAGCTATACAAGCAGATGGCGGAGATGCTCAGAAATATATAGACAAAGCAAAAGATAAGAATGATCCTTTCAGACTTATGGGCTTTGGTCATAGAGTATACAAAAACTTCGATCCGCGAGCTAAGATTATTAAAAAATCTGCAGATGAAGTTCTAGAAAAACTTGGGGTAAATGACCCTACACTGGAGATTGCTAAGAAGCTAGAGCAGGCCGCATTATCTGATCCTTATTTTATTGAGCGTAAATTATTTCCTAACGTAGATTTCTACTCGGGTATCATATACCGAGCAATGGGATTTCCCGTAGAAATGTTTACTGTTCTCTTTGCACTTGGTCGTTTACCTGGATGGATAGCACAATGGAAAGAAATGATGGAAGATAAGCATCCTATCGGTAGACCACGCCAGATATATACAGGTCCGGTATCCCGGGATTTTGTAGCAATGGACAAAAGAAGCTAAGTAGATTACAGCTCATCTTTATTGCTCATTAAGGACGTATTTAATGAGCGGCCAGTACACTTATTGATCCGCAATTACCGTTTTCAGTATGCCTGTTTTTAGCATATATTTTTCGTACACAATGTCACGATCCAGGACAACATAATCTGCTAATTTTCCTATAGCCAGACTGCCTATCCTGTCTTCCATTCTATTGGCTTTCGCAGCCCAGCGCGTCATACCAAGCAATGCTTGCTTGGTACTAAGCGATTCTTCAGGCAAAAAGCCGCCCAACGGTTTCATATGCTTGTCTTGGCGGTATACCGCAGCATGAAAGGTGTGTAATGGATAAATTTCTTCTACAGGAAAATCTGTGCCCAATGGCAAGTATCCATTTAGTGCCAATAAGCTTTTGTAGGCGTATGCTCCTTGCATTCTGTCCATACACAAGCGATTATTTGCCCAATTCATATCACTGGTAGCGTGTGTTGGTTGTACGCTAGGAAGTATACTATATCGGGTAAATAGCTCCCGGTCTACCGGTGTTACTACTTGCGCATGTTCTATTCTCCAACGTTTGTCATTTTTATCCTTTAGGTAGTTACCATAGATATCCAGCACTAGTCTATTGGCACTGTCTCCTATGCAATGTGTATTGGCTTGAAAATCCAGTGCGTCAATTCGTTGGCACAAGGAATCAATCTGATTTGGACTGGTTACCCATATCCCCGTATTGTTACCATGGTCACAATACGGTTGTTTTAGTCTAGCGCCTCTACTGCCAAGTGCTCCGTCTGCATATATTTTGATTGAGGATACCTGCAATCGATTTGTAGAAATTTCTCCATTCTTTTCGAAGTAGGTGAAGTTTTCTTCATTGGGATTTGCCATAGCGTATATGCGTATGGTTAAGTCGCCCGATTGTTGTAAGCTATCTATAAGTAAAATCGTGCTAAGATTTAACCCCGCGTCTGTCACGGTGGTTAAGCCGGCCTTAAAGCAATTTTCTTGGGCCTTTAGCAGTGCTTGTATCTCGCTTGCTCTGGATGGAGGTGGTATTATATTGTCTACCAAAGCCATTGCATTGTCTGTGATTAGTCCTGTAAGTTGCCCGTTTTTTACTGCTATGGTGCCCCCGTCTATTTGGGTAGCTGGTGTTATACCTGCCAATTCCAATGCCTTTGCATTGGCCAAACCAGCGTGGCCATCTATTCGTTTTATAAATACAGGTCGGTCTGGGAAGAAAATGCTAAGTCTTAGGTTGGAAATAGTGCCTTTTTGCTCCCAATTGGTTTGGTCCCAGCCGCGTCCTGTTATCCAATATTCATTACTGTTCTGAGCAAATTCTACTGTCTTGTCTATCACATTCTCAAGGCTAGTGGTTTCTCTCAGGTCAACTTTATTCAGAGTATTCCCGTAGCCGTAAAAGTGCGAGTGTGCATCTATAAATCCGGGATAAATCACTCCAACATAATCTTGTATATTCTCACTGCTGTATGTGTAATTAATGTCGCTTTGACTACCAAAAGCTACGATTTTACTATCTTTTATGGCAATAGCTTCCGCTACATCAAATGCTTCATTACAAATGTATATCTTGTTCGCAGTAATGATGGTGTCTACTGGAACTCGTGGCTCGCCACAGCTCAATAGGAGCACAGAGGCACTAAGGTAAATATATACCCAAAATGACTTGCTCATTTTATGGATTTACGATGTTCTGTGCCATTCTTAGAGCAGCAGGTAGATTTACCTCAGCACCAGTTAGCGAAAGTTCGTTTACCTTTTTTCTTTTCCTACTTCCGGGTACGCGGTTTCTTCCTTTTATTGGGATAGCACTATCTATTAGTATTTGTTTTAGCTGTGCAGCAGTAAGACTTGGGTAGTAACTCCATACAAATGCAGCCACTCCAGCTGCTACAGGGCTTGCCATACTCGTGCCGTCAAAGGCTTCGTAGTTGTTTTCTGGGGTGGTACTATATATTGCTACTCCAGGTGAGAAAAGATCCACCTCCTCTTTGCCATAGTTACTGAATTCGGCCAGTGCACTTGGTTTCTTTTCCCAACTGCTGGCACCTACTTCTAGCCAGTTATTAAATTCGTTTTTGCTATCATTCGGAAAATTATTTGTGTTATCATTGTTTTGGCTGGAGTTACCCGCAGCGTGTATCAGTAAAACACCTTTATCTTCGGCATAACGTATAGCTTCTTTTACAACGTCTGGTCTGTATGAGTAGCCCTTGCCAAAACTCATGTTTACTATTTTGGCACCATTGTCTACGGCATAGCGTATTCCATTGGCCACATCTTTATCACGTTCATCCCCTTCGGGAACGTTACGGATACTCATTATCTTGCAACTTTGGCATATACCTTTTGCTCCAAAGTCATTACTTGCATCTGCGGCTACTATACCTGCTACATGTGTGCCGTGGCTAGAAAAACGCTCTCCATAATATACTTTATTGTTGCCGTATCCTTGTTCCGTTGCATCTTCGTAGTCGTCTCCAACTTTCGCTGGTCTAGGGTTAAAAATTGCGTTATAGCCATAGTTGTACATGAAATCATACTGATCATATCCCCCTTGCATTTCATTTTTAATCGCTTGAAAATTGAATGGTTCACTAGATTTTTTGGCCGTTGCTAAAAGGACAAGTTTACCTATTTGTTCAAATTTGTTTTGGGGCTTATGATTCGTAACCTCCTCTAGAGTCATATCTTCTCCGTAGCTTTTTTCTAAGGCTTGCATACCATTCATCATCTTTTGGAGTATCTCGAAGGTCTGCTTAGCTCCCGCTTGTTCCTTAAGGTATTTTTCTTTCAAGATAAGGTATGTGTTGTACTCATCAACATCAGCTATATTTTCGGCAGATTTAAGTTCATACTTGGCGTTTAGCCTGGCGTATTCGCGCGTCAACTCCATATTGTCAAAGGTGGTTTCGCCCAGAAAATTCCAGCCATATTTATCATCTATATATCCGTTGCCATCATCATCTATATTGTTATCAGGAATCTCGTTCTCGTTGACCCAAAGCATATTTTTAAGATCTGGATGATAGATGTCTACTCCAGCATCCGCAATAGCTACTATTACCGTCTGTGGGGTTTTCTCTTTCATCATTTCTTTGGCCTCCTCTAGACCTATCCCCGAGTTGCCTTTCTTACTGTAAGGTTGCAAGTGCCAAAACGTATCTGTTGGTTGTTGAGCTGTCGTTGCTAGTGAGCAGACGGCTAGTGCTGCTAGTGCGATATATTTATTCATTATAGTATAATCTTGTGTGTTGTTATTTATGTTTGAATTACGCCAACATTATATTTTTTTACAGGGGTATTATTGGCTATTTCTATTCCTGTACTCAACCAAAGGCGTGTGTCAGCAGGGTTTATTATCTCATCTACCCATAGACGTGAAGCGGCATACTCTGGTGTGGTTTGTCTGTTGTACTTATCTATGATTTTATCTAGGAGTTCCTTTTCTTTGTCTGGGGTAATGACTTCTCCTTTTTTGGCTAGTGTGGCTTTTTCAATCTGTAGTAGCACTTTAGCGGCTTGTTCGCCTCCCATTACGGCTATTTTGGCCGTGGGCCAGGCTACTATAAGTCTTGGGTCGTAGGCTTTTCCGCACATGGCATAGTTTCCAGCTCCGTAACTATTTCCAACTATTACGGTAAATTTGGGAACGGTACTGTTGCTCATTGCATTTACCATTTTGGCTCCATCTTTAATAATTCCGCCCTGTTCGCTTCTGCTACCTACCATAAATCCCGTTACATCTTGTAAGAAGACAAGCGGTATTTTTTTCTGATTACAATTCATGATAAATCGAGCAGACTTGTCTGCACTGTCGCTATAGATAACGCCCCCAAACTGCATTTCGCCTTTTTTGCTTTTGACAAGTTCTCTATTATTAGCTACTATTCCTACGGCCCAACCATCTATGCGGCCATATCCGCAAATGATCGTTTTACCGAAGTTCTCTTTGTATTGTTCGAACGCAGAATCATCTACTAGCCGGTGTATTAATTCTAATGACTTGTAGGGTTTATTCCTTTCCCTAGGGAGCACACCAAAGAGTTCATCAAGCCTATGTTTCGGTTCTATTGATGCTGCTCTGTTAAAACCTGCTGTTTCCGTAGAGCCAATTTTATCCATCAGAAACTTTATGCGATCCAGGCACGACTTATCGTTAGGAAAGCGGTCATCTATTACTCCTGATAGGTCTGTTTGAGAGACGGATCCTCCTAATGTTTCATTATCTATGTCTTCTCCTATGGCAGCTTTTACGAGGTAGCTGCCTGCCAGGAATATGCTGCCTGTTTTATCTACGATTAGGGCTTCATCGCTCATTATAGGTAAATATGCCCCTCCTGCAACGCAGCTTCCCATTACTGCGGCTATTTGAGGAATACCTCTGCTGCTGAGTATTGCATTATTCCTGAATATGCGTCCAAAGTGTTCTTTGTCTGGGAATATCTCGTCTTGTAGGGGTAAGAATACGCCTGCACTATCTACCAGATAAATGATCGGCAGATTGTTTTCTAAGGCTATCTCCTGAAAACGAAGATTCTTTTTTCCAGAAATAGGAAACCAAGCACCTGCTTTTACACTTGCATCATTGGCCACCACAAGGCACTTGCGACCGGCTACTGATGTGATGCCTCCTATTACACCACCTGCAGGACAGCCACCATATTCTGGGTACATCTCATATCCTGCAAAGGTCCCAATTTCTAAGAAGTCTGCTTGGTTGTCTTTCAGATAATCTATTCGTTCTCTGGCGGTAAGCTTACCTTTGGCACGTTGTTTTGCAAGGGATTTTTCGCCACCCCCAAGGTGTATTTTTTTGGCTAGCTTCTGGTAGTCACTCCAAAGCATTTTATTCGCGTCTTCGTTTTTATTGAATTCTAGATCCTTTGGATTCATAAATAAGTAGCTCAAACGTAACGATTTTTCTGCTTAGTTTATTCTAACTTTCGATAGAGGTGACTGTGTTTTGATAAAAGCAGTATAAAAGGTTGCTTATAAGAGCAGTGTAGTTAAATTTGCACCCGGCTGACATAGCCAGCTCCCTTTGAACTCCCCCAGGGCAGGAATGCAGCAAGGGTAGAAGGTCGTAGCGGTATGATGTCAGCCTTTTTTTTATCTACATTCCCTACATTTTTACATTTCAATTCTTATAAAATTTGATATTTGCATTAAACAGCGGAATAATTATCATATGAAATTTTTTGTAGACACAGCTAATTTAGAGCAAATAAAAGAAGCACAGGACCTAGGAATACTAGATGGAGTGACCACTAATCCATCGCTGATGGCTAAGGAGGGCATTACAGGTGAGGCTAATGTTCTAGCACATTATGAGGCGATTTGTGAGCTCGTAGAGGGGGATATTAGTGCAGAGGTTATTGCAACAGATTTTGATGGTATGATAAAAGAAGGTAAAATCCTTGCCGATATACACGAAAATATTGTGGTAAAGGTGCCGATGACTATAGATGGTATTAAGGCGATACGTTGGTTTACAGACCATGATATTCGTACCAATTGTACGTTAGTGTTTTCTGCAGGCCAAGCTATACTTGCTGCAAAAGCAGGGGCAACGTATCTCTCTCCATTTATCGGTCGAGTAGACGATATGAATTGGGACGGTATTGAGCTTATAGCTCAGATAGCAGACATCTATACTATTCAAGGTTTTCAAACACAAATACTTGCTGCTTCTATACGAAATCCGCTACACATTGTACGGGCAGCAGAAGCTGGTGCAGATGTGTGTACATGTCCGCTTAGCTCTATTTTAGGATTGGCAAAACATCCGCTTACGGATATAGGCCTTGCCAAGTTTCTTGCCGATCACAAAAAAGGAAATGCTTAGGAAACTTTTCTACTGCGGATATGGTCTCTAACGTATAAAGTTATTAAAAATAAATTGAACCCAATAGTTATTATACCCACTTATAATGAGTGTGAGAACATAAAGCGAATGCTGGAGACCGTGATGTCACTAGAAGAAACTTTTGATGTATTGGTAGTAGATGATAACTCACCAGATGGTACTGCTGAGCTGGTTAAGGAAACTCAAGCTATTTATCCACGTATACATCTACTTGAAAACGGCAAAAAAAACGGACTGGGAGGAGCGTATATCGCTGGATTCAGATGGTGTCTGTCCCGCGATTATGCATATGTTTTTGAGATGGACTGTGATTTTTCGCATAATCCGATTGATTTAGTTAGACTGTATGCTGAATTGCAAAAGGGGGATTGCGACCTGGTGGTAGGATCAAGATATATCGGCAATGTGGTGAATGTGGTAAATTGGCCTATGAGTAGGGTGCTGCTCAGTTACTTTGCCTCGGCATATGTACGTTTCTTTACTCGAATGATGTTGGCAGACGCTACTGCTGGTTTTGTGGGTTATTCTCGAAAATTGCTGGAGACCATAGACCTCGAACGAATTAAGTTTAAGGGATATGCTTTTCAAATAGAGATGAAGTATACAGCTTACAAGCTTGGTTTTGCTATCAGAGAGATTCCAATTATTTTCACAGATAGAACCGAAGGAGTAAGCAAAATGAGCGGTGGCATTATACGAGAGGCGCTTATTGGAGTAATTCAGTTGCGTTTTAAATCAATACGACCTCAAAAGTAAGTATGCTTGTTGTGGTTTATGTCGTGATTTATTTATGGGAAATAATGTCTTAATTTCCGTAAAACCAAAAAAGCCCTCATCGTTAGATAAGGGCTTTTTTGGTTAGGAATACCGCTTAAGCTAGCACTACTACTTTATTGTTTAAGACTTCAACTATTCCGCCGGAGACATCAAAAGTCTCTTCGCCAGAATCAGTACGAACCACGACCGTACCCTTATCCAAGCTGGATATGAGTGGGGCGTGATTTGCCAATGCTTCAAAGGAACCACCGCTGCCTGGCAACCTCACCGAGATTGCTTCGCCGCTGAATAGTACCTTGTCTGGTGTTATTACTTCTACTATCATTCTGCGTTAGCTTCAGCTATCATTGTCTTCCCTTTTTCTATCGCTTCTTCTATACCACCAACTAGGTTGAATGCTGCTTCTGGATATTCATCTACCTCGCCATTCATTATCATATTGAAACCTTTGATTGTGTCTTGAATATCGACTAGACAGCCTTTCAGACCAGTAAACTGCTCTGCTACGTGGAAAGGCTGAGAAAGGAAGCGTTGTACACGTCTTGCTCGAGAAACCGCTAGTTTATCCTCTTCACTTAGTTCATCCATCCCGAGGATAGCAATAATATCTTGAAGTTCTTTATATCGCTGTAGTAATTCCTTAACCCGTTGTGCAGTTTCATAGTGCTCAGCACCGACTACATCTGGAGTAAGAATACGTGATGTCGAATCTAGTGGGTCTACTGCTGGGTAGATACCAAGAGATGCTAGATTACGAGAAAGTACTGTAGTTGCATCTAAGTGAGCAAAAGTGGTTGCTGGCGCTGGATCCGTTATATCATCTGCAGGCACATATACTGCCTGTACGGATGTAATAGATCCTCTATTGGTAGAGGTTATACGTTCTTGCATGACACCCATTTCTGATGCTAACGTAGGTTGGTAACCTACTGCAGAAGGCATACGCCCAAGTAGTGCTGATACCTCAGAGCCTGCTTGCGTAAATCTAAATATATTGTCTACAAAGAAAAGAATATCCCTACCGCCAGATTTCTCGTCACCATCGCGGAAATATTCTGCGATAGATAAACCAGTTAGAGCTACACGTGCTCTTGCTCCTGGAGGTTCATTCATTTGACCGAATACCAACGTAGCTTGAGATTGCGCTAGTTCGGTTTTATCTACTTTAGAGAGATCCCATCCGCCTTCTTCCATAGACTCCTCAAATGCTTTACCGTATCTAATTACACCAGATTCTATCATTTCTCTAAGTAGGTCATTCCCCTCACGTGTTCTTTCGCCTACTCCTGCAAATACAGATAGTCCAGCGTATGCTTTTGCGATATTATTGATGAGCTCTTGTATGAGAACAGTTTTGCCTACTCCAGCTCCACCAAACAAACCAATCTTACCACCTTTAGCGTATGGCTCTATTAAGTCAATTACCTTGATTCCTGTGAACAATGGTTCTGCGGATGTAGAGAGATTTTCATATAAAGGAGGATCTTGGTGTATTGATCTACCGTTGGCTTTATCCAATTCGTCTATACCGTCTATGGCATCTCCTACAACATTCAGTAGACGGCCTTTTAATGCTTCGCCTGTTGGCACTAGAATTGCATTTCCTGTATCCGTTACCATTGCACCTCTTACTAAACCTTCTGTAGATTCCATAGAAATGGCTCGTATAGTATTTTGTCCTAAGTGAGATTGTACCTCTAATACTACTTTAGTACCATTATCTTTAGTAACGTGTAGTGAGTTGTAAATTTTTGGTAATGTTGCACCTTCTTGGTCGAACGCTACGTCCACCACTGGTCCGATTATTTGTGATATTTTTCCTGTATTTGCCATGTTTTCTTGTAGGCTTGTGTTTATTTGAGTGCAAAGATAAGTTTCATTGTTATGTGGAGGCATTCCAAATTGCTATTATCACCTGAGTATCATTTTTTTTCCCATTTCTAGAATATCGTGGGAAAATAATTATTTTTGGATATTGACAATTGACTTATGAAACAGACTATGACAGATAACTTTAATGTATTCGTAGTAGATGATGATAATTTTTACAGCGACAAATTGCAGTATCATCTCACTCTAAATCCGGATGTAACGGTAACTAAGTATTCAAATGCTAGGGAATTTCTTAAACACATGGATATGAATCCTGATGCTGTTATGTTGGACTCTTCGTTGCCAGATATGTCCGGGATCAATGTTCTTAAAAAAATTAGAGAATACAATTCTTCTGTTCCTGTGGTTATGATTTCGGATAAACACGACATCCAGGCAGCAATAGCTCTTCTCAAAGAGGGAGCGTATGACTATGTACTTAAAGATGATGAGACTCAGGGTCGTGTTTGGAATATTATTAAGAATATCCGGGATAATAAAGGTGTCAAAAAAGAGATTCCTGAACTGAAACGACAGTTAAAAAGGGAGTTCGACTTTAGTGCTAATATTATTGGTCGTAGCTCTTCTATGAACAAGGTGTTCGCTATGATTGAGCGAGCGGTTAAGTCAAATATTACCGTATCTATAACTGGTGAGACGGGTACAGGTAAGGAAGTGGTAGCCAAATCTATTCACCATAATTCATTACGTGCCAAGAAACCATTTGTGGCAGTGAATATTACGGCTATACCATCTGAACTTGTGGAGTCTGAATTATTTGGGCATGAGAAAGGGTCTTTTACAGGTGCTAATGTTCGCAGAATAGGTAAGTTTGAAGAGGCTGGTGAAGGAACCATATTTCTAGATGAGATCGGGGAGATGAGTATTAATATGCAAAGTAAATTGCTTCGTGTATTGCAAGAACGTGAACTTACCCGAGTGGGTGGCAATGGTACTGTTAAAATAAAATGTAGGGTACTAAGTGCTACACATAAGGATATGGCGGAGGAAGTGCGTAATGGAAACTTTCGAGAAGATTTGTATTATCGTTTATTAGGTTTACCAATCAACCTTCCTCCTCTAAGAGAACGTGGGAGTGATACTCTGTTATTGGCAAGGTATTTCATCAATGAGTATGCTGAAGAGAATAATGTAATGAGGCATAAACTTACGAAATCGGCTGAAGATATGCTAATGAACTATTCTTGGCCTGGGAATATACGTGAGCTGAAAGCTGTAATTGAGTTAGGTTGTGTAATGACTGATAGCCGTGAGATTGGATTGGAGCACATCACTTTCAATCGTGCTGGGTCAACTGATTCTCTATTGCAAAATGAGATGAGTTTAGAAGAGTATAAAAATAGAATAGTAAAATTCTTTCTTGACAAATACAATAACGATGTGATTGACGTAGCAGAACGTCTTAACATTGGCAAATCTACCATATATAGAATGTTGCAAGAAAAAGTAGTGTAATAAATCAGGTACTGTTACCCTTCTTTTTTACTGAATACGTTCAATAGATTCAGAGGCTTTCGCTATTTCCTCAACTTACTCTTATACATACCTACCGCATTGCTTAGCCCGTAGTATAGGGCGTCTGATATAAGAGCATGACCGATTGATACTTCTAACGTGTCCGGTATTTCAGTAGTGAAGTATTCTAGGTTTTCTAAGCTTAGATCGTGACCTGCATTGATGCCAAGTCCAAGTTCTGTTGCTCGCTGTGCAGCAACCTTATATGGAGATATAGCTTCTGCTTTATTCGTCGCATACTTGCTGGCATAGGATTCCGTGTAGAGTTCTATTCTATCTGCTCCACAAGCTAGAGCTGCATCTACTTGCGCTACTACAGGATCTAGAAATACGGATACACGTATCCCTTTATCTTTAAACCGCTTGATGATAGGGGACAGATAGTCTTTTTGATGTATGCAATCCCAACCCGCATCACTTGTGATCACATCTGGTCCGTCAGGTACTAGTGTAACTTGCGTTGGGAGTATATCCAGCACCATTTGCATGAAATCCTCGCTAGGAAAGCCTTCTATGTTATACTCTGTGCGCACCGTATCTCCTAGTTTGTAGGCATCTTCGCGTGTGATGTGTCGCTCATCTGGACGTGGATGCACAGTGATACCCTCTGCTCCAAAATTTTCTATGTCTATTGCAGCCTGCAATACATTGGGAGTATTCCCCCCTCGAGCATTTCGAATGGTGGCAATTTTATTGATGTTCACACTTAGTTTGGTCATTTGATTATATAGCGTATTTGTAGCGTAAATGTTTGTCTTTTATTTCCAGTTATTTTTTCTAGGCCAGAACCTATTGCATAGTCTTGTGTGAGCATAGTCAGAGGGACATCGTGTTGTGTATGTGCGTACCGAAACCATAGATCTACATTTTGAGCTACTTTATATCTAGCCAAGGCGTAAAAGCGCAATCCGGTAAATCCGTGCGTAAATAGAGGGTAGTCATACAAAGGAGTTTGCTCAAAGCTGTATATGCGATTTTGAAATTGCTCGATTCTACCGTAAGCTATCCGCCCACTTAGTTGCAATGATCGCCCAAACGGCTTAAAGATAATATCCTGATATACCAGGCTCCCAGCACTTTGCGAATTACCCTCTTGGTATCTATTCCATTCTATGCGACTTCGCAGACTCACGCCTTTCGTTACAACGTAGTTTATATGTACTCTATGTCTACCCAAGGTCTCGTTTGCGAGTTGTTTTATGTTCCCTCCCGCAAGAGTAGATTGTTTGGTCTCTATTCTATACCTATAGTATGCGGTAAATTGCTTGTTAGGTTTGTATTGTGCCTCTATCCAGAAATCATTACCTACTGTGGGGGCTGCGCTCTGAAAACGCAACCAAGGAAAATGAAATAGGTCATAGTAACCTAGTATCGTCACGTGGGGATTGATTTTAGCCTCGAAACCAGTATAAAATCCCTGTTCATTTGAGGTATTACTATTTTCTCCAAAACCATTGGTCTGTAGGGTGATGAATTCTCGGTCATATTTACGGTAAACAAAACTAAGGTCTAACGCCCTATTGAGGCTAAGAAGTGCCCCATGCAGGTGGGCGATACTGCTCTCATGAGAACTGTGGCTTACTTCTCCATATAGGTTCATATTGCGATATACATAGTCGTAATAGAGTCCATTTTTGACGTATCGATTTCCCCTGAAATTGAACTTATTGTATGGTTGCTGGCTTGGTTGTAGTGTGGTGCTGAGTTTTCTTAGGTAGTTAATGGTCCCTATTCGGCCGTGATTACCCGTGTATTCTGCATATATTCCAGTTTGAAAATCGCCTATAGCATCTTTGTCCTCTATTTCATTTGCTGTTCGGTGAAATCCGCCATCTTCTTGTATGTTGGTTACAAACTCTGGTTCGTTGTTTGCCTCTTCTGAGCGGTTTAACCCCGACACAGCATTCCCGTCTACGTTTTTGTATGATGCAAATATGCCAACGTCAATTTTATCGAGTTTTAGGGCTACTGCACCGCCACGCAGGTATGCATTTTCTCGAAGAGATCTATATGCGCCAAAGCCATTAAAATTTCTTTTTGAATTGGTAATAATACTTGATTTGCCAAAAGCTAAGCCCGTACTGAGAGTGAGTCCTTGTCCAAAGTTGGCTTGAAAATCGCCGAGGTTAAGAGCTTTTAGTTTTCCAATGTCTCGTGCCGAAAAGTAGAAAGATACATAGTCATAACCCCAGGGATTAGAGCCATTTAGGAACTGTTCGCCGGCATCCTTTTCCATATTGACTCCATAGGATATGTACCGTTTGTAATCAAACCTGTAGCGTAAGTTTGTATAGATAGGAGAGCCGAGATAATGATTTGTTCCCGATACAGTAATGGTATCTCGCGAAGTGAATCCTCTGTTTTTTGGTCTATTCGTTTCTGCTAAACTGATAAACTGATGTTTCCCTTCTTCCCAAATTTTTTTGGCATTACTTAAGCTTACTTCATTGCTTTTTATGTTAATGAAAGGGAGTAGGCCATGTATTGCAGTCAAATCAAAACTAGGTAAAACTTGCAACTCGTATAGGCTAATGAAACTACCAAATTTTTTACGATGTTCAATAATTTCAAGCGACTGAAACCCTGTTAAAAATGGAACGGCAAATAACGCTGTGGCATTTGCCTTATTAAGATCCAGTGGATTTTCGTAGTAAAAAAGGAGTTCACTGGCAAATTGTTGTATATCTACTTCGTCAATCGTGTTTTCGATGTAGCGTTCTAAGTATTCATTTATTACAGTATTATCGGTTTGTCCAAAACTTACCCAGTGGCAGAGGGATATAACAAGGAATAGCTTAAAACGCATAGGCTACATTCAGAGACGGCGAAAATCCCAATCGATTATGGTATGAAGCGGCAACATCGAGTTGCAATGCCTTTGACTGCCAGCCAAATCCAAGTGCTACCAATTGATTGAGGCCAAATCCTCCACGCATTTTGTATTTTTCCTTGTTTAGTTCTAATCCTACATTCAAGTCTGGCTGCTGTTCGCTGGCTTGAAGGAAATCGCTAAAGAGCGTAATATTTTGTGCAAGCGTATAGTCTATGCCAAGCCTGTATTGTGCAGCCAATCGTTCACCACTTCTTTTTTGTATTAGTGTCCGGTTGGGATTAAATAGAGAAAATCCGGCATTCAATTTTTTGTTTATCTGGTAATATAGGCCAGCATTCATAGTTAGTAATGCGGTGTTTTGGTAATAGGCATTGGTAGAAGTAAACCTATGATAGTTTACTGAAACTCCAGCAGATACGTTGTTGCGCAATTTTTTTGCTACGGCAAGTTGTGCCTTTTGTTCTGTAAAGTCAGAGAAGGGCGAGATGCGATACGCAAAACCGATGGTAGCAAGTTTGCTTTTAATGTTGCCGGCTAGCATTGCTTGTGAGTATTCTGATAGTCCAAAGCGATTACCTGCATTAAGGGATATCTCGTTGTTGGTAAATGCCAGTACTGCTGTATTGTTTTCTATTGCGAAAGCATTGAAGTAAGTACTCGACGCTCCGCCCAGAGATAGGGCAGCTGCGTTGTTTGGAGGAGGTACAAAAGCAAGTGCAACATCGATGATTATGGTAGTCAGTATAAAAAATAGTGTTCTCACATTTAAACAATAGGGGTAGGTAATTATAACTCTTCTTTTAGCTTGGTCAAAAAGTGTTTAATGGATTGTAATTTTTCTATCACCTCTACGTTAGAGTCAATATTTTTTTTATCTGACTTTATCTTGTCTTTGGCACCTTGCAAGGTATAACCTTTCTCTTTTACAAGAAGGTAGACGCGTTGTATTTCTTCAATATCTGCAGTAGTGTAGAACCGCTTACCCTTTGCATTTCGTTTTGGGTTTATAGTGTTGAACTCTGTTTCCCAGTAACGAAGTAGGGAGGTTGCGACATCAAGATGCTTGGATACTTCAGAAATGCTATAGTAAAGCTTACCTTGCAGTAAGGGCATTAGTCAAACGACTGATTTGGATTAGAAGATATTTTCAAAATTTCTTCGTACTGTTCGCTTGTAAGATCATTATAGAAATAGCCAACTGGATTTACAGCAGTCCCATTTTTATGTACTTCGTAATGCAGGTGTGGACCCGTAGATTTTCCAGTACTTCCAACCAAACCTATAAGTTGCCCCCTCTTTACTTTCTGTCCTCTTTTTACCTTGGCACGGCTCAGGTGAGCATACAAGGTGGTGTATCCGTATCCGTGGTCCAGAACAATGTGAGTTCCATACCCCCATCGCGCATGTCTTACTACTTTAACAACAGCATTACCGGTGGCATATATTTTGGTACCTCGTGGTGCGGTAAAATCCATACCTTTATGCATTTTACGCGTTTTATATATGGGGTCCACTCTGTATCCAAAACCAGAAGCTATTCTTCTCAACGTTTTATTGGGTATAGGTTGTATAGCAGGAATAGAAGCAAGCATTGCGCTTTTATTCTTTGCCATTTTAATGAGTTTGTTGTATGAGTCTTCTTGCACCCTATATTGTGCACTCATATTGTCCAATTTTGTATGAAGTTCTACTAGATTTTCGCCGCGTCTTAGTTGTTCTAGTGCGGCGTATTTGTCCACTCCACCCGTTCCTGCCTTGCGTATGTCATCGCTTATAGGGTCTGCACCAAAAATTTCACGATACACATGGTCATCCATTTTGGCAAGATCATCAAGACTTTTTTGCATTGCAAGCGACTTATCCTTGAGCAATTTTACCTGAACTTGTTGTTCAGAAAGCTCACGCTGTAGTTCCTCTGTATTGTTTCCATCTAAAGCAACTATAGCACTTACAGCTGCAATCACTGTAGCCAGAGATAAAAAACCAATTACTTTAACGGCTATTCCCCAATAGTTTGAAGAAACTCTTTCATATTCAAGAGTTTCGGGATTAAACCTAAATTTCGCTTTACTCATTGTATTTTTGCCGTGGAAATTACTGCAAATATAATTTATTTCGCAGGAGATTAAAAAACACGACAAGACGAATTCCATGACTGTAGCCGAAATAAGACAACAATTCCTCGATTTTTTCGAAAAAAGGGGGCATAAAATTGTAACATCTGCGCCAATTGTGGTGAAAGATGACCCTACGCTGATGTTTACCAATGCAGGGATGAATCAATTCAAAGACATTTTTTTGGGAAATAAAGAGCCTAAAGCTACTCGAGTGGTAGATACCCAAAAGTGCCTACGAGTAAGCGGAAAGCATAATGACCTAGAAGAGGTAGGAGTTGATACGTATCATCACACTATGTTTGAGATGCTCGGCAACTGGTCTTTTGGTGATTATTTCAAGGAGGACGCTATAAACTGGGCTTGGGAGCTGCTTACAGAGGTATACAAGCTGGACAAAGATAGACTCTATGTTTCTGTTTTTGAAGGTGACAAGAACGATGGTTTAAGCTTGGATACAGAGGCTCAAACCTTATGGCTGAAACATGTACCAGTGAACAAGATTATTTTTGGGAATAAGAAGGATAATTTTTGGGAAATGGGCGAGGTAGGACCATGTGGTCCTTGCTCAGAGATACACATAGATCTGCGCAGTGACGAGGAAAGAGCACAAGTGGATGGAGCTAGTTTAGTCAATGCAGACCATGAGCAGGTCATAGAAATATGGAACCTTGTGTTTATGCAGTATAACCGCAGTGCTGATGGTAGTCTTCATCCTTTACCGAATCAGCATGTGGATACGGGAATGGGTTTTGAACGACTTGTTCGTGCGGTTCATAGTATGCAGTCAAATTATGATTCAGACTTGTTTATGGATAGTATTCACGAATTGGAAAAAATAAGTGGTAGGAGATATGGACAGGATGAACAAACGGACATTGCTTTTAGAGTAATAGCTGATCATCTTAGAGCTGTATGTTTTGCTATCGTAGATGGACAGTTGCCAGATAATG
>CAJXIQ010000013.1 GCA_913054375.1 uncultured Bacteroidota bacterium | reverse complement strand
GCCGCATAACTGTGCGTTACAGTGTTGCCACCTCCCATATTCCCATCTCCAAAATCCCAAGTACTCGATACGGACACATCCGTTGTTTGGTGATCGAAGTCAAAATTATTGCCCAGTAAACACATAGCCGTGTCAAAAAGCACCAGATTTGTATCTATTGGTCTTGGCCTTACGCGTACAATCAACTCAAACGAATCCGTACAGTATTCTATATCATTGAAAGAATTATCTACGGTGAACCTCACAGTATAATCGCCTGGAGCTGAGTATGTTTTATCTACAAAATTGTCATCGGTATTGTACTCAATACTACCATCACCAAAGTCCCATTTTTTTTCTGTGAAAGAAAATCCGGTGGCCAAGAAGCCATAATCAGAGGTGTTTGTGAATTTAAAAAAATTATCTGATCCATCGGGCTTCAAAAAGCACTGTTCTTGCGTGTTATCGGCTATACTAGGATCCAATATAAAAGACACATCTGGCTTGGGAGCTACAGTATCTTGTTTGACAATGATAGATTCACATTGCAATGAGCTAACCGTAAGTTCTACATCATAAATGTTTTTGTTAAGATATGTATGACTAGGAAACTGGATATCGCTCGTACTACCGTCACCAAAACGCCAACTATACGACAGCGTACCAGTTCCCGTGCGCACGACACTTGGTGAAAAATTAAATACATTCCCATTTTCGCACTGATAGGGGTCATCTATCACAAAATCAGCAGCAATATTTTCAGTGGTAATACTCGCTTCGGGGTAACCTATATTGCGGTAATTAAAGATGGTACCAGAGCCATTATACTCAAATACAGAAACATAATAGGTCGTGTTCTTTTCGAGATTGGTCACAGTAACGGAACTACCCGTACCATTGTACACAACATACTCAGTAGCACTAAACTGATGTCCAGCTCCATAATTTGCTCCGGAGAGGTAGAACACATCGTTTGTAGGGAAAGTGGTCATAGCTGCTCCTTGTGAAACAATAACCAAACGCGAAGCTCCATTACCGTTTGTCCAGGTGACATTTACTTCACTGCAGTAGTTATTCCCAAAAATTATATTTGAGGCAGCCACAGTTGGCGTTTGTGCAGCACCAACAATTGTGAAGCACAAAAATGATATGAAACAAATGATTTTTTTCATTTCTCTGTTCAAAGATAATACATCAACAGTTTAATAGTCGTTGTATATTATTTGCGTAGCATATGTAACCAAGCAAATTGCTTCTATATCCGTGCTACAATACCTAGAGGCAACACTTGTTTTGTACGGGATTTAAGGCACAATTCTGAAATAATGACCTCTCTATCTGCAAAATAATCCGTCATCATATTTTGAATAATATAGGGACTCAGACCGAGTGAATACACGTTAAGTACCATAAACCCATCGGAAGAAAGCAATTGAGAAACCTGCTCCAATAGCATACCGAGTTTCTCTTCTAGTTTCCACCGTTCACCTTTAGTACCTATCCCATATGCTGGAGGATCTAGTATGATACCTTGGTATTTTTTGCCCCGTTTCACTTCGCGGCTCACAAACTTTAGGGCGTCTTCTACTACCCAACGTATATCTTTTAATTTGCTATGCTCTTGGTTCTCATTGGCCCAACTCACTACCTGCTTTATACTATCTACGTGTACCACATCTACTCCTGCGGCTTTAGCTGCAAGCGATGCTCCGCCGGTATAGGCAAATAGATTTAGGACGCTTGCCTTACCACTAAGCTCCTTGCTTTTCTTATAGATATAGTCCCAGTTTGCTGCTTGCTCAGGAAATATGCCGACATGCTTAAATTGCGTAAAATTCAATTTCATTTTGATAGAATCAGCCCTAAGACCATACTTAAGAAACCAAGGCTTGGGTTTGCCTTTTAGATTCCATTGTCCTTTATGACTGCCTTCTTGTGCGAATGCACCAGTCTGCATCCCTTCCCATTCTGCCTTACTCATACGGGTATTCCATATGGCTTGCGGTTCAGGACGAGCGAGTATATGCTGCCCAAATTTCTCTAGTTTCATCCCTCTGCCCGAGTCTATAAGCTCGTACTCCCCATTCCAATGCACTGGATATATTGCTTCTATCATACTTTTATTACTTCTTCTTTTTTAATTAATGGCAAACCGTTCATTCGTAAGAATATACTAGCGAGTGTTACCACATCTTTTTCGCAATAGTTCCGTATTCTTTCTAAGTTCTTGTCTTGGTAGTAGACACTGTAAACATCGCTACCATCTATATCGTCTTTGGGCGTATCTAAGTTGAATAAAGCAGCTAATAACTCCAGCGAAGTATAGCTTTTAAAATCCCCAAACTTCCACAACTGCATGGTGTCCAGGTGTTTTACATCCCATGGCTTTTTACCTGCCAAGTCAAGTATGTCTGGCATATCGATGGCATTTACCAAGATACGTCTACATAAGTAAGGAAAATCAAACTCTTTACCATTGTGAGCACACAAGAAATGAGTTTTAGAATAGTAACTATTGGTCAGTAATTGGCAAAATTGTTTGAGTATTTCGCGTTCATCTTCACCGTAAAAAGTCTTTAATCTAAACCTTCGTTCACCTTGATTTTCTGATATAAACCCAACTGAAATACAAATCACCTTTCCAAACTCTGCATAGATACCTGCTCTGGGATACAACTCCTCAGGAGTTTCGTCATCAGTAGCGAGTCTAGCTGCTTTTTTATCCCATAGCTTCTGCCACTGCTTATCTAAGTACTTGTAGCTCTCTGCTTGTGGCACCGTTTCTATATCAATGAATAGAATGTCTTTCAAGAATTGATTACCAACTTCCACCAGCACCTCCTCCTCCAAAACTACCCCCACCAAATCCGCCGCCGAATCCGCCGCCTCCACTGCTGCCGCCGAAACCGCCGCCCATCCATATCGGTCTACCGCCACGACCTCTGCCACGTGGTGTGTTATAGTCATACGTGCTGCCATTATTGCCACCACTACTAAATAAGAAAATCATTATTATCATAATCACTACAATCACCCAAACGGGCATGCCTTCCGTGGGTCCTTTGCGACCTCCTTCATTGACAAACTCACCCTCCAAATGCTGTATTATCACATCTGTAGCTTCATGTAAGCCTCTACCGTATTGTGATTTCTTAAAATTTGGGTTTAATTGTTTTTCTACTATTCTCTTGGCATATATATCGGGCAACGCACCTTCGGCTCCTTGCCCTACTTGTATAAACACCTTCCTATCTTGGATGGCAACGTATATAAGTACCCCATTATCCTTTCCCTGACCACCTACACCCCAGGCCTCTGCCAGTCTATAGCTATAGTCAAATACATCGTCACCGTCTAGGGTATTCTCCGTTACAATGACTATCTCTGTAGATGTACTATCGTAGTATGACTTTAGTTTTCGTAGTAAAAAGAGTTCTTGGTCAGCATCTAGTGCATTAGCATAGTCTTGCACCCAACGTCTATCTGTAGGCTTTGGTGGCACTTTTTTGGCCCACGCAAACCCTGTAGTGAGCAATAGAAGTAATACGATCCCCTTCCTAACCATAACTTATTTCGTTTGGCAATTCATTTTCATCATCACTTTCATACGGGAAAAAGGCCTTAAGTTGATGGCCCACTTCTGCTATTCCTTCGCAAATACCAGCCACCAATTCTCCCTCAGCAAATCGTGCCTTCATCTTGTCTTTGGTCGTATCCCAAAAACCCACGGGCACGCGTGTATTGATGCCTACATCTCCCACTATAGCAAATTTCTTTTCCTTCATTGCTACATAAATGAGCACACCATTTCGCCCTTTGGTCTCATTCATTTTGAGATGGCCAAAGAGGTTTTTAGCTTTAAAAAGAGGATCGGTTTTACACCATTTATCTATGTGCACACGTATCTCTCCTGATGTGTTGAGCTCTGCTGCTGCAATAGTCTCTTGTACTTGCCTCTCTTGGTTGGGATTAAGAGGTTCCCATTTCCATATACTCATTCGAATAGTTTAGCGTGCGCCTTAAAATTTTACTTTCGGAGCTTTTTCACTACCTGAGTCCGCATCAAAATAATCACGTTTCTCCTTGTCGCTAGCAAACCAGCTACCGGGTATTTTCTGGATATATGAATTATACCCTTTCACACTACCATTGTACTTAGTCCTAGCTGTATTTATTCTGTTTTCTATTCCTTCTAACTGAGCTTGAAAATCTCTAAAAGCGTCCGTAGCTTTGAGCTCCGGATAGTTTTCTACGGAGAGATTAAATACCATTCTAGCTTGACTTTGAAGTTGTTTTTGGGACGCATAAAACGTAGCCAAAGCCTCTTTATCTGCTAGCATAGCCTCTGAAGGCTCTTGTATTCCCGCACGCGCTTTAGTTATTGATGTAAACGTCTCTTTCTCAAACTGCGCAGCTCCTTTTACTGTATTCACAAGGTTGTCTACTAAGTCTAGTCTTCGTTGGTAAGATGACTGCACATTAGCCCACGTCTCATTCACGGACTCTTCTTTATCCACTATTGTATTGGGTGGCCAACAAGAGGAAAACAACACTGTGATGCCAAAGAGCGCCACTAGATTTAATAAATTTTTCATTCCCTAATTCTTAAAATTCTTGTGTACAAAGGTACCTTTTGATCGCAAAAAAATACCATTGAATCTATGTGCCCCGCCATTTATTGGTTTAATTTTGTCAAACAAGTGGAGGCTAAACAACAGGACTATATCAATATTGGATTGATCACTCTCTCATTCATTCTACCTGTGAAATTGTCTTTTCATATTCTCTTTCTTTCACACGCTACACATGGATATGATTACAAAGTAGGATTAGCTGCATTGTTTTCCCACAGTGTGTTACTTGTTTTCTTGGCGTTGCCACTCTATCATCTCAGCACTTTAGGCCTATCTCAAGTAATTAAAAATAGAATGCACCCTACGAAATGAGGCTATTCTGTTCTATACAAATCCTACTTATAGCAATTAACATTTGTGCACAATTTACAGAAGATTTTAATGACGGGGATTTTACAGTCAATCCGACTTGGAGTGGTGATGTTGCCAAATTCATCATAGAAAACGAAGAGTTACGGAGCAACTCAAACGATGTTTCTGACCTATTCTACTTGAGTACCCCAAGCATTGCTGCTCAAGGTGATTTGGAGTGGAGATTTAGAGTAAATATGAAATTGAGCACTTCTGGGGCCAACTATACAGATGTCTTCTTAATGGCCGATGACGCCGATCTTATATCAGTAACAAATGGCTATTTCCTTCGAATCGGGAATACTAAAGATGAAATTTCACTCTACAAAATAGTGTCTGGAACAGAAACTCAACTCATAGACGGAGCCGATAACAGAACACACAATAAAAACATACGTATAAAAGTAACTAAAGGAGCATTTGGCTCTTGGGTTGTAAGTGCAGACTACGCTGGCGGAGACACCTATGAGGTTGAGGGCACTGCAATAGATAACGATGTTACATCAAGTGCATACTTTGGCTTTCTAATAAAACAGAGTACAACCAGTTTCCATCTTAAACATTATTTTGATGATATATATATAGGGCCCCAAATAATAGATACTAAAAAACCTTCTGTTTCCAATACTACTGCAACTACAAAAAATACCATAAGCATCATCACAGATGAGACCGTAAACACATTGGGCACGATTTTCTCACTAAACAATGGATATGGCTCACCAGATAATGTAGGTCTAAATGGCAATAAGATACTACTGACCTATACAAACGACTTCGTAAATGACAACTACGAACTTACTGTAAACCAACTAAGCGACCTTGCAGGCAACCAATTAGATACTGTTGTAACATTTAGCTATCTGCAACTTAATATACCACAGGACGGAGATATCCTAATCAACGAAATTTTTGCTGACCCTTCACCTACCCTTGGTCTTCCTGGTGCCGAATATGTGGAAATAGTTAACCCCTCAGCACAAGATTTTAATTTAGAAAATTGCACGTTTAGTGATGGTGGTATACCCGTATCTTTACCCAAAAGTCAAATAGCTCCCGGAGGTTATGTGTTACTTGTGAAAGAAGGAACTGAAGATTTATTTGCGGCCTATACCAACGTAATTGCTCTTAACGGTTTTCCCACGTTAAACAATAGTGGAGATGCTCTTGAACTCAAAAATGCGAATGGCCAACTTTTAGATGCTGTGACATATACAGACGATTTTTATAGAGATAGTGATAAAAAAGATGGGGGGTATGCCTTAGAGAGAATAAACTTTGTAAGCAACTGCTCCGCTACCAACAATTGGATCGCTAGTACAGACCCGAGCGGAGGAACACCCGGTAAGATCAATTCAATTTTTGGCAAAAATCCAGACAATACAGCTCCACAGCTACTTGGAGCAATAATCATAGGCAGCAATAGTATAGAGCTTTTACTCACCGAAGAACCTATAGGAACGTTAGATTTTGACATGACTAACTTCACCTTATATCCCAGTGGTGAGCAACCTACAAACGTCCAATTTACCACAGCAACTAACACCATTACGCTCACATTTGCCAATGCGCTCAAAACCAATACCGTGTACCAACTAAGCATAGCAGGCTTGGAAGATTGTCTTGGCAATTCCCGTAGAGGCATTAAAACGGATTTAGTAAGTACAACTCCTGCAGTAGTAGGTGATTTAATCCTCAACGAACTCCTCTTTAACCCAAAAAATGAGGGGGTAGACTTCATAGAAATATATAATACCAGTAACAAATACATAGATCTAAACACCGTTAACATAGCAAGGTATACTGACCAACGCGAAAACGAAGTTCGCGTCTCTCCCAAAAGACAGATCCTTTACCCAAACGAATATGCTGCCATTTGCATCGATTCTATTCAAATAAAAACAGCATATAAAGATGCTCGCCACATTATACAAATAGAATCGCTTCCTCCGATGAGTAATGATAATGGTACGGTATTACTTCTTGACCATTCCGGGATGGCACTAGATTCTGTAAGCTACAACGAGGACCAGCATTTTGCCTTACTGAGTGATGTGAACGGTGTAAGCTTAGAGCGTATTAATTTTGGAGGAATAAGCCATGACCCAAGTAATTGGAGGTCTGCAAGTGCTAGCGTAGATTTTGCCACACCTGGTTACAAAAACTCACAATTTATAGATGTATCTGCGGTAGAAGGAACGCTAAATTTACACCGTAAAACATTCTCACCAGATGCAGACGGATATGAAGATTTATTAATCATTCGCTATGATCTAAACACAAATGGGAATGTGCTAAACGGTTACGTATATGACCTAGCAGGAAGACTTATTTACCACCCTATCAACAACAAAACAATCGGCAGCAATGGATTTGTATCATGGGACGGTATTATAGAAAATGGCACCAAAATACCCCTAGGCAACTACATTATATTGCTAGAAATATTCAATCTTAACGGAGAAACATCACGTAAGAAATATGCATTTAGTGTTTTAGGAAATTTTTAAAAGAAAAACAATGCTCACAACAGAAGCCACCAGTAACCACGACAACTTAGACCAAAAATCTACTTTGGAACTCCTTCAAGGTATGAACCAAGAAGACAAGACTGTGCCACTAGCTATAGAAAAAGAGCTGGATAGCATACAAGCGCTTATAGACGCTGCCTATAATAAAATGCTAAATGGAGGTAGGCTTTTTTACCTTGGAAGTGGCACAAGTGGAAGACTCGGAATAGTAGATGCTAGCGAATGTCCGCCTACTTACGGCGTGCCTCAAGGGCTGGTGGTAGGAATAATAGCAGGAGGAGACCCCGCAATACGCGTAGCGGTAGAAGATGCAGAAGATGATCCATTACAAGGATGGTATGACTTACAAGAGTATTCCATAAGCAAACGTGATTTTGTGATCGGAATAAGTGCCAGCGGCGGAGCGCCCTATATCCTAGGCGCACTCGAACAATGTAAAACCAATGGTATAGTCTGTGGGGCACTAGCTTGCAATACAAATAGCAAAATTGGAGAAATTGCAGATCACAAAATAGAAGTAGTAGTGGGTCCAGAATACGTAACAGGTAGTACCCGTATGAAAAGTGGTACAGCTCAGAAATTAATACTCAACATGATAAGCACAAGCCTAATGGTTAAACTAGGTCACGTGCAAGGCAATAGCATGGTCGATATGCAGCTTAGCAATAAGAAACTGGTGATCCGTGGCACGCGAATGATAATGGAGCAAACCGGACTAGATGAATACACAGCAAAAGATCTCTTGCTCAAAAATGGCAGTGTACGAAAGGCCGTAGAAGCTGCGGGGAGATGGTAATTAGAGCATAAATTTGTACTATGAAAACTGCATTCTACCTTTTCAGTTTACCCCTTGTTCTTACTCTTTCTTCTTGCCGATATTTTGGTTGCAGTACTATTGATTGCGCTCCGTGTCCTTCTAACTTTGGAGTACCCTTACTTCGTTTCCAAACAGAAGGACCAAGCAGCTTCTCACAAAACGAACTGGACTCAATAACATATCATGGATCTGAAACAGAAGGATATATATCCTTCTCACAAGAGCTACGTTCTACTGATCTTAACATAGACCCGGATAGAAATTTTCAATCAAATACAGATACGGGATATGTGTACATACTAGAACAAGATACTATAGTCATTCACAGTATTCGCTATCAAAACATAACACCTGAAGGGGATGGCGGTTGTTGCGGAATATGTCCTGAATACGAGTTCTTATCTGTTACTATAAACGACTCTATATATACTCGAGAACTACTTCCATTGCTGATTTTAAACCAATAAGATACTACTTTTGTACCCGTGGAGAATATGATAACCATACACGTGACAGACCTAGAAGGTGCTGTACACGAGATACAAGCACCTACAGACATGAGCATGAATGTAATGGAAGCGATACGCGCGAACGAATTGCCCATAAAGGCGACCTGTGGAGGTATGGCCATGTGCGCTACGTGCAATTGCACCGTAAAAAGTGATCATCCACTGGCCGACATGAGCGAGGATGAGGAAGCTATGCTCGATGAAGCGTTTGTACTAGACATAGCAGGCAGCAGACTTATGTGCCAAATACCGGTAACCAGTGCTATAGACGGACTGGTAATAGAAATGGGTGAACTCACTGGAGAATAAACCATGCTAACTGCAGCCATACGAGAAGCCAACTTAGAGGATGCTGGCGTAATTGCCGGGATCTACAACCACTACATAGAGCATACGGTTATTACATTTGATACCGAGACCATCTCTGCGGAGACAATGCACCATAAAATGGTCACCCTTCAAGAAAAATATCCAGTACTGGTCATAACACTTGGCAGTGATATTGCAGGATTTGCTTACGGGTCCTCATGGAAAACCAAAACAGCCTACAAGCATTGTGCAGAAACCACGGTGTATATGCATCCTGATTTTCAGGGCAAAGGATTAGGTATTCGATTGTACAATGCTCTGCTTTCGTCTTTACCGCTTTTTGATATTGTAAACGCTATTGCTTGCATTACTATTCCCAACCAAGCAAGCATACAATTGCACGAGAAATTGGGATTCAAAAAAATCGGCCGATTCGATAAGGTTGGTTACAAACAAGAAGAATGGATAGACGTAGAATATTGGCAAAAACAGGTATAGAATTATGCGAAATATCTAGTCCATTATCCACAGTATTTATTTTCCATGCAAATGTTTGAATATACGGAGCAAAGTGGTACTTTTGCAGCCCGATTTTTAAGAATAAAAAAGTTTAATTGTGGATACATTATCATACAAAACCATATCAGCTAATAGCAAAACTGTTGACAAACAGTGGGTTATAGTTGACGCTGAAGGAAAGACGCTAGGTCGTTTTTGTTCTGAAGTAGCCAAAGTACTTAGAGGTAAAACGAAGCCAAATTATACACCACACGTAGATTGTGGTGATAATGTTATCGTAATCAACGCTGAAAAAATTACCATGACTGGTAATAAAATGGACGTGAAAGAATACGAGACTTTCAGTGGATACCCAGGAGGTAGAAGAGTAACACTTGCAAAACACTTGCTTGAGAAAAAACCAAGAGACCTTGTAGAAAGAGGAGTACGTGGTATGTTACCAAAAAATAGATTGGGCAGAAAGCTGTTTACCAACATGCACGTGTATGTAGGAGCTGAGCACCCACATGCGGCACAAAAGCCAACCAAATTAGAGATTTAATCATTATATGGACGTTATAAATACAATTGGGAGAAGAAAATCATCAGTAGCTCGTGTGTACATGAGCGAAGGTAAAGGTGCTATTACGGTCAATAACAGACCGTTAGAAGAGTACTTTGCTTCTCAAGAGTCAAGATACTATGTTAATTTACCGCTTGCAGTATGCGAGATGGAAGGTAAATATGACATAAAGGTAAATGTAGATGGCGGTGGAACCACTGGCCAAGCAGACGCTATCAAACTTGCTATAGCAAGAGCATTGGTAGAAATGGATGCTGAGCTGAAACCTGCCCTTAGAGCTAGAGGACTCGTAACAAGAGACTCACGATCTGTTGAGCGTAAAAAGCCAGGACAACCGAAAGCACGTAAGAAAACACAATTTAGTAAGCGTTAATATCATGGGAGCAACTACAGAACAATTATTAGAGGCAGGTGTACACTTTGGTCACCTTACCAGCAAATGGAATCCCAAAATGGCACCATATATCTTTATGGAGCAAAATGGTATTCATATTATCGATCTTAACAAAACTTCGTCAAAGTTAGACGAAGCTCAAAACGCTATAGCCAATATAGCGAGAACTGGCCGTAAGGTTATGTTTGTGGCTACTAAGAAGCAAGCAAAAGAGATCATAGAAGAGAACGCAAAGAAAGTAAATATGCCTTTCGTAAGCCAGAGATGGTTAGGGGGTATGTTGACTAATTTTGCTACTGTTCGTAAGTCTATCAAAAAAATGCAAGCCATCGAGAAAATGAAAACCGATGGTACGTTCGATAATATGAACAAGAAAGAGCGTTTGATGAAGACTCGTGAGCAAGAAAAACTTATTAGAGTCTTAGGCGGTATTGAGGAGCTGAACAGACTTCCTGCAGCACTTTTCGTAGTAGACGTAAAAAGAGAGCACATTGCAGTCAAAGAAGCTCAGAAACTTAACATTCCCATCTTTGCTATAGTAGATACTAATTCGGATCCTACGAAAGCGGATTACCCAATACCAGGAAATGATGATTCTGCGAAGTCTCTTCACATCCTTATCACTGAGGTAACCAATGCTATTGCTCAAGGTCTTCAAGAAAGGGCTCAAGCAAAAGAACAAGCGAAGAAAGACAAAGAAGAGACAGAAGAAGTAATTGCTGACGGAACAAAAACCGAAGCAGAAGCTTAGTCTTTTATATTCAGAATAACACATTTCATATACTTAATAGAAAAATGACAACTATTACAGCGTCTTTGGTTAACAAACTAAGACAAATGACAGGTGCCGGCATGATGGATTGCAAGAAAGCTTTGCAAGAGTCTAACGGAGATATAGATGGAGCAGTAGATGTTCTAAGAAAAAGTGGAGCAGCCAAAGCAGCAAAGCGTGCAGATAGAGAAGCAGCAGAAGGCTTGTCGATAGCCAAAGCTTCTAGCGACGATACATTTGGTATCGTAGTAGAGGTAAATTGCGAGACAGATTTTGTAGCCAAAAACAGCGATTTCGTTGAATTTGCAACAAGCATAGCAGATTACGCTCTAGAAAATAAAGTTTCGGACAAAGATGCTTTACTTGCAACTCCTTGGGAGGGGAAAACATTAGGTGAGATACTCGTAGACAAAACTGCCGTAATCGGTGAGAAAGTTGAAGTATCTAACTACGCAATGGTATCTTCTGAAGGTGTAGCAGCTTACAACCACGGAGCAAATAGGATCGGTGTACTCGTTGCACTCAATTCAAACGATGCAAACGCACTACAAGCAGGTAGAGATTTAGCTATGCAAATAGCAGCAATGAATCCTATTGCAGTAGATGCAGATGCAGTTCCTCAGGAAGTTAAGGACAAAGAGTTTAAAATTGGTAGAGAAATAGCAGAGCAAGAGGGTAAGCCAGAAGCGATGCTAGACAAAATAGCCAATGGTAAACTTCAACGTTACTTCAAAGACAATACGCTTTTAGCACAATCTTATGTTAAAGATAGCTCTATGAATGTAGCAGCATTCCTAAAAACGGTGAATGCAGACCTTAAAGTAAAATCATTTACACGATTCCAGTTAGGAGCCTAAGCTATTAACTAAAATAATTTTCAAAAAAGTCTCTCGCCTAGCGAGGGACTTTTTTTATTTCCAAACTATCCGTTTTCAGATTAACTTTGACCCTCGAATGAGCACTTTGCCAATCAAACCTGACAATACCAAGCAAAACAGAGGCATTCTGATTCTTCCTATGTACAAAACATCATACTACCAATGACTTACAAAAGAATATTACTAAAACTAAGTGGCGAAGCATTACTTGGCGACAAAGAATTTGGCATCGATAGCAGTATCCTTGCTATGTATGCTAGAGAAATAAAATCTGTACAAGAAACAGGTGTAGAAGTAGCCATTGTCATTGGTGGGGGAAATATTTTTCGCGGTGTGAGTGGCGTAGAAGGCGGAATGAAAGATAGAGCCAATGCAGACTATATGGGTATGCTCGCTACTGTTATAAACGCTATGGCACTTCAAGGTGCACTAGAAAATGAAGGCGTATATACTCGCCTTACCAGTGCCATAAAAATGGAACAAATTGCAGAGCCCTTTATCCGAAGAAAAGCAATAAGACACTTACAAAAAGGAAGAGTAGTGATCTTTGGTGCTGGTACGGGCAATCCCTATTTCACAACAGATACTGCTGCGAGTCTTCGAGCGGTAGAGATGGAAGCCGATGTAATACTCAAAGGAACACGAGTAGACGGTATTTACACCGCAGATCCAGAGAAAGATGCCTCTGCAACCAAGTATAATAAAATAAGCTTTACCGAAGCTATACAAAGAAATCTAAAGGTGATGGATATGACAGCATTCACTCTTTGTCAGGAAAATAAATTACCCATTATTGTTTTTGATATGAACAAGCCAGGAAATCTGCTCAGTGTAGTCAAAGGAAACCAAGTAGGAACACTTGTAAGCTAAAGTAGCCTCATCAATAGGTGACTACCGAATCTCGTACTCCAAGTAATCCCCATCATAATTTTCTAATGGCACCTCCCCCCCATCTAAATAAAATATTGGTATATTCTTGCGAGTTCATCTATCCGAGAATTACGGACGAATCACCTCACACGAAACTACGGTAGAACACCGTTCTGTATAAAAAAATAATTGGTCTTAGAATTTATTCTTCCACATCATGCTCTCTACAGGCTTGATGGTACGCTTGTTGTACTTCGCGTTTTTCTTCTTATTGTACATTACTTCTACGTCTCCTTCTACTACAAAGTAGATGAGTTGACCAATTGGCATACCCTTATAGACGCGAACAGGTTGTGTAACGCTTATCTCTAGCGTCCACGTATTACAAAACCCAACATCACCTTTACCAGCGGTGGCGTGTATATCTATCCCCAATCGCCCTGTGCTACTCTTTCCCTCTAAGAAAGGAATGTGTGCATGCGTCTCTGTATACTCCTCAGTAACTCCAAGATACAATACTCCAGGCTGTAATTCAAAACCTTCAATGGGAATTTCAAAATGATCGATCTTATTATGCTCACGAGCGTCCAACACCCTATTTGTATAGCACGCCAAGTGCTTGCCCAAGTGTACGTCATAGCTGTTGGTACCCAGATCATCTCTGTTAAAAGGTTCAATTAAGATGGTTCCTTTTTCTATTTCTTCTAAGATTCGTTTATCGCTAAGTATCATTGGTTTTTGCTTGGGTCAATTTTAGGATATTATTTCTACTTTCCAAAGTAGCAGACTACGGTCATCGCTACAACTTACAAACATATTTTCGTCTATCCACTCTACTTTATTAATACAGTTTGTATGACCTGCGTATCGTTCTATATCAATTACCTTGAGTAAGTCCAGTTTGTCACTCCATAACTTTATAGTCTTATCCATACTGCTACTCAGTAGCATAGTGCCGCTGTAACTCAAACTCTTAGCTTGATAGTCATGTGCAGGGACAGCATGCACCTCTTTGCCAATAGTCATATCCCATACGCGTATCATTGCATCTCTACCAGTACTTACAAGTGTGTTTTTATCTAGCAGCGCTAGAGCAAACACAGAATTGGTATGTCCCGATAGTTTCCTCTGCACCTCATAGGTACTTTTATCCAATTGGTAAATGGCGTTGTCTGATGATCCTACAAAGAGAGATGACTCAGACTCTGTAGCACATCGAAGACTATCGGCAGCCAGTAGCATTGTATTCTCATTAAAATCACCCCCAACAGCATCGGCTATAGTTTTAGGCCTGAGCAAGACCCCGTCTTCTCCCCCACTGTACTTCGGACGAATAAAAAAAACACCCCCTTCGTGCAGCTGAGAGGTATCTTCCAACTTATTTGAAGTAAGGTTTACCGTATATACCTTACCGCTTCTACTACCTACTTTTAGACTATTCCCTATTTTGAAAATGCTATAAAAAGCCTCCCCACCCTGAAGGATCATAGTTCCTTCCTTCGGATTATTCATGTCCCATTTCACCACAAAGCCTCCAGCACAGGCAGAGTATATCGTTTGTGTATCCCTATCTAGCACAAAATCATATATAGAATCCTTGTGCCCTACGAATTGTGCTACTTTTGTAATAAGAATTTTAGGTCTACGTGCCATTATATACGAAGAAACATATAAAGAATGGAAAAGTTGCACTTTGGCATATCACAGAAACCAAAGAGGAACTCACTTCATTACTGCCACTCAGCTGGCAAGCCAACTTAGACATGGACAATGTAAGTGTACACAATATAGCTGCACGTGTACTTGCACATACCGTATGTCCAGATTTTGATATTCTAGAAAAAGATGAGTACGGCAAACCCTACTTTGATAGTGAAGACCACAAGATAAGCATTACCCACTCCGGTAAATTCGCAGGTTTCATGTATACAAAAGAGCGGGATTGTGGGCTAGACATGGAAGAAATAACAGAACGTGTTCGGAGAATACAATCCAAATTTGTGCGAGAGGATGAAGCAGCATTTCTAGCAGACGACCTACGCGGCCTATATATACTCTGGTGTGCCAAAGAGGCTATGTATAAGCACTACGGACTTAAGTCTTTGGACTTTAAAAAGCATATGAAACTAGACTACCAAAAACTCACAGAAACCGGAAAACTTATTGGACATATAGTTAAAGACGAATATTCACGTACACTAGAGCTAGAATACTCTTTCTTTGATAATTACTTAATCTTACATACAGCATAATGGGGAATATTATTTGGATAACAGGAGCAGGAAGTGGCATAGGGAAAGCATTGGCTTTAGCCTACAACAAAGACAACAACACCATCATACTCTCTGGCAGAAAAGAAAGTCAACTGAACGAGGTAGCAGCAATCCTAAAAAGCAGCTACGTACTCCCACTCGATGTAACAGACGAGCTTATTATACAAAATGCTGTAAAACAGGTAGATAGTAAATTTGGAAAAGTAGATATTCTGATAAATAATGCAGGAGTAAGCCAACGAGCACTCGTATCTGAGACAAATAATGAGGTAGGACGCCAACTAATGGAAGTAAACTTCTTTGGAAGTATACATCTTACGAAGGCTGTATTACCTCTCATGCAAAAGAGCAATGCCGGAAGTATTGTAGCAATGAGTAGTGCCGCCGGAAAATTTGGATTCCCGCTCCGCTCGTACTACGCAGCTAGCAAACATGCACTGCATGGATGGTACGAGGCGCTCGGGCTAGAACTAAAAGACACCAACATACACGTGATGATCGTATGTCCTGGCAGAATAAAGACGAATATTAGTAAAAATGCCCTTATAGGAAATGGCGAAGTGCACGCTGAAATGGACCCAGGGCAGGAAAGCGGCATTTCCGTTGAAAAGTGCGCGAGTGCTATCCTAAGGGGGATACGCAATAAAAAACATGAGATTTACATTGGTGGTAGCGAAGTACTAATGATCTACTTCAAGCGCTACGCTCCATGGCTATTTCGCTTTATTGCCAAGAGAGTCAGTGCGAAGTAGCATTTTATCGATAAACAAAAAAGGAAGACATACAAACATGAAAAAAATAGATACCCTACTGGCAGAATATGGCGAAAGTCATCAAACAACATTCAATAAAATTGTACATTATTTTTGTGTTCCTGCTATATTTTTCAGCCTCATTGGACTGCTATCTCTCATCCCAACGGGGGGAGTCTTAGAATACTTCGTACCCCAGGCTATGGCATCCTACGCTCACGTTGGTTCCCTTGTTATTATTCTTGGGCTTTTTTACTACCTTAGACTGTCATTTCCACTATTTACTGGGATGCTCCTATTTTCTACTCTGGTATTGAAAGGGATACATCTGCTAGAAATGCTAAACTATGCCCCGATCTGGGTCATAATGACAAGCATCTTTGTTCTTGCATGGATTGCTCAGTTCATTGGGCACAATCACGAAGGCAAAAAACCTTCTTTTCTGAAGGACATTCAGTTTTTGATGATTGGACCTGCTTGGACCTTTAGTCATCTCTTCAAAGCATTGGGCGTAAAATACTAGCCAAATCAATACCCGAAATACTCTTCGGGTAACCTCCCCGGGAAATTCTATTTGCCCACCAATACACCTTAAAGTATATTCGCCACACTTGAAAAAAGAAATAAGCGGAATACAGCAAATGGGGATAGGTATCCCTAACGTTCACAAGGCTTGGGCGTGGTATCGTAAAAATTTAACTATGGACGTGCCGGTATTTGAAGAAGCGGCTACAGCAGAGCTCATGCTACCTTACACGGGGGGCAAACCTCACGATAGACACGCCATATTAGCTATGAACATGCAAGGTGGTGGCGGTTTTGAGATTTGGCAATATACGAGCCGTACTCCTGTAGCGTGTAGTTTTGAACCAAAATTGGGAGATATCGGTATTAATATCTGCAAGATAAAAAGCCCAAATGTATCCAGAGCATTTGCCAATTTTGATAAAACTTACTTAGTATCTAAGCAAGTGGAAACAACTCCAAATGGGCTAAAGCATTTCTTTGTAAAAGACCCCTACCACAATTATTTTCAAATCATAGAGTCAGCAGAGTGGTTCCAAGACCGTGGCGATACCACTGGCGGTGTTTATGGCGCTATTCTCGGCGTATCTGATATTGAAAAATCTATCGCATTTTATAGTACTATACTAGGGTACGATAAGGTAGAGTGGCAAGGAGAAGGCAAGTATGAAGATTTTTTATCTCTAAAAAGCGGCAAGAGCAATTTTAAACGAGCCATACTCAGCCATAGCAAACCGCGCAAAGGGGGATTTAGCCCACTACTGGGCCAAACGCAACTGGAGCTAGTACAAAATATGGACGAAAAAGGGCAAAAAATTTATGAGGGACGATACTGGGGTGACCTCGGCTTTATTCACCTCTGCTTTGATGTCATTGGGATGAAAGCACTACAAGAAGAATGTGAAGCAGCTGGACATCCTTTTACTGTGGATAGTGCTAACTCATTTGATATGGGAGAGGCTGCAGGCCACTTCAGCTACATAGAAGATCCAGACGGCACACTCATAGAGTTTGTAGAAACACATAAAATTGCTATCCTTAAAAAAATAGGATGGTACCTTGATCTGCGCAAGCGAGACGCTCTAAAACCACTCCCTCGCTGGATGCTAAAAAGCATGGGTCTAAACAGAAATAAGGGTTAATACGTTATCTATCAACTAAACTTATAATTTGAGACGGACTTATATGATGAATAACAAGTTAATCATAGGTGCGCTTGTACTACTTACAAGCACATTTGGTATATGGCAATGGACCAAATCGCAAGAGGTAACTGAGCCAGGTCAAGGCGAACACCCAGGATGGGTAGACCACTTTCGCGAACTAAAAGGTGACGAGAACGGCGAAATACCTAAAGGATTGGCCATGAAATGGTACAAAGCAGACCAAGCAAACAAATCTCGCTACAAGAAAAAAGAAGATAACTTAGAAAATATTAAGGAAATAGGTCCATTCAATGTAGGTGGACGTACCCGGTCACTATTGGTAGACTATAGCAACCCAAACAGATATCTCTGTGCGGGAGTATCTGGGGGTATCTGGGTAAGTGAAAACGCAGGAATCGAGTGGAATATAGTAGATAACTATGCCCCAACATTGTCTGCAACGAGTATCACACAAAGTCCTTTTGATAACACCCTTTTTTACTACGGAACAGGAGAAGCATTTGGAAACTCTGCAGATCTTGGCGGTTTAGGATTATTTAAATCTGAAGATGGAGCCAAATCATTTCAGCACCTAGAGCACACTATGACCACTTCACTCACAGGTATATGGGATGTTGAGCATTCTCTTGTGTTTGACAGTACCATCTACGTGGCAACCCACTCCGGAGGGTTATGGCGAAGTACAGATGCTGCACAAACGTTCACCAGAATCTACAGCACAAGTACACGTATTCACGAAATAGAAGTTCGTGAAGACGGGCATATCCTAATAGCTGTAAATGCTTACGGTATAGTAGATATTGACGAAACAACATTGGTTGCTACTCGAATGAACGGTGGTGACTGGCCCACTTCTGGTTATAGCAGAATATCTTTTGACTACGTGAGAGATTATCCCATGGTGATGTACGCACAGTTAGCCTCTTCTGATGGTCTTGATATCAATAGTTTGTACAAAACATCCAATGGTGGTGTCACATGGAATAGACTGGCAGACCCTCCAGCCAATGTGAGCTATGCTCAAGCGTGGTATTGCTTCAAGCTGTCTACAGCGCCTAAAGACACCAATTTTGTTGTTAGTTTATGTGTAGATCCTACCTACTCAAACGATGGAGGGCAATCTTGGAGAGATATGGCAGATCCTCACGCAGATTATCATGAGGTGACCTGGATAAATGACAATGAATTCTTGGTAGGAAACGATGCAGGTGTTAGCCGATTTAATAAGTTGAGCATGTTTAGCTATACCAACTTAAATAACGGCTTAAACATTACCCAATTCTATGCTGGTCACTTTTATCCTACAGGCAACTCTGTAGTCGGGGGAACACAAGATAATGGAACCCGTTTTAGCAATAATGGGATACCTACATTTGCCAATATCAATGGAGGTGACGGGGCGTTTTGTTCTGTGCACCAGCAGGATGATAAAATCCGTTACGTCTCTTCTCAATACCTGAATATGAGAAGACAAACGTCCACAGGGAATCGGACAATCAGTAATTACATACGATCTCAAGTAAATGGGAATGAAGGGGTATGGTTTATCAATCCATTTGAAATAAACAACTTGGACGGCGATCAGATTTATGTGCCAACAAGACGGGAAGTGTATCGTTCGCTTGATCAAGGTAACAGTTGGTTGGCTCTTACTGGCGATATCCCCGGAGAATCCTTTTCTGTTGGTCTAAGTAATAGTACTAATCCCATAGCCTACATAGGGGGCACCGCGTCAAGAATATGTTATGTGAATGGTGCTGCAACAGCTTGTGTCTAGCGGTCTAGATGAGATGAAAAGAGATGCTCTAGTGGCTTTACTAAAAGATAAGTTTGAGGTAGAATGGAGCGAGGGTTATACCTTACTCACGGTATTCAACTATTCAGATAGTAATTCTGAATTGTCCCGTGTTATCAATAAACGAGACATAGCGTTAGAACAACGATCTAGTAGTGCCTTGCAACTTTTGCTTGTAGAGTAAGAACTAGTTTTTTGGTAAAACTTCTATATCGTTTTCGTAATAGATAGTGCGTATGTCGCCCAATACAGTCACGGAAAATTTACCATCTTTTTTACCATTTTTGAATGGGCCAGTTATAGATTGTACATTGTCTTTGCTTGTTTGTGTGCATACACCATTTGGCTTACCATCTTTGAAAGTACCAGATATAGTTCCATCGGGAGTTTCAACTATACCTTGCCCAGTGAGCTTATTTTGAACAACTTCACCTTTGTAGATGTACCTGTTACCAATGGAGTACACACCTCCACCATGCATATTGTCTTGAACCCAATAACCTTGGTATTTAGTATCGTCATTGTACTGTATACGACCTTCTCCGTGTTTGGAGCTCATAGCGTATGCTCCGGAGTACGAGTAGCCATATGCTTTAGAGTAAAAATCTCCTTGACCCCAAAAAAATCCCAGTTTAAAATCACCAGCGTACCTGTTACCAAAGGTGTCTAAATACTCGCCTCTGCCGTGAGGTAGGCCATACGACCATTTTCCTTTATATACCGCTGTGCCATTACCCCAAATCATTGTTCCCGACCCGTCTATCACATTACCCTCTTTTACTACGCCATTCGGCAATAACCTCATTTGGTTGGCTGCTTTGAGCTTTTCGGTATGCTTTTGGAGTACTTTTACCGATGCCGTAAGACGCATGTGAGAAAGTAGCTTATTGGTGAAATAGCACTCCATTTGATAATCCTCAGAAATCAATGTTGTAGCATACTCGTTTCCTTTTACAGCGTCATGTATACCTGTTAATTCTTCTATTTCTAAGAGGCTCATTCCCCATTTTATCTCGAAAGGCAATGGCTGATTGTACCTCTGGTAAGTATACCCGCTGTCATACAGTGATACTCTGTAAACTGCTATATCTGAGTTAAAGTCTATGGATATGCCATCTTGATAGTAACTCAAACGATACAACCTAAGGTAGGGTAGGAATTCTTCACTTGGTTTGTTTGTACTTAGATTGAGGAGAAAATCCGTGGTTTCTAAAGCAACATATGGCTGACCCAATATTTTATCTGGAGTTTGTGCATCGGCCCGGTAGAGAAGCAGTAGGCTTACTGCAAGGAATACTTTACTACTATATTTTTTAAACATTTTAATTGCTAAGAAGAAACAAAAGTACTGATTGAATAGTTTGATTCATTGTGTTGAGCTATGAATTAGACAATATTTCGGATATAGGACGAGAACAGTTCAGTAGAAGTTGTTTTGTGTTAAGAAATGTATAACGGAAAGATTAGCTTTGCACTACTAGATTAAATGAAGAAACATAAAGTTACTTTTAGGTTTGAGACAGAACCAGGTAAGGAACTTACCATAGACATAAATGAGGGCGATACAATACTAGATGCTGCTCATGATAATGATGTGAACTTAAACCATAACTGCGGTGCTGTATGTGCGTGTAGTACGTGTCAAGTGTACATAGACAAGGGTATGGAAGGCCTCCCCGAAATTTCTGAAAAAGAAGAAGATTTTATAGATAGAGCGATAAACCCACGTATCAACTCTAGATTGGGTTGCCAGTGTATTGTAACCTCAGACATAGATGTAACCATTCCAGATCAAAGCACTATAATAGGACATTAAAAATGAGTAAAAATAAATTTTTTGAGCCACCAATGGCCTGGGGTGATTATGAAGACATTGCACTAGCTCTTTATGAGAAGTTTGGTGATGATTTTACAGAAAGTAAAATATACAGTATTCGTTTTACAGACTTGCTCAATTGGGTGCTAGAATTGCCCAATTTTGAAGGAGTAAGAGACGATAGTAATGAAGGGCACCTAGAGATGATACAAAGTAGCTGGGTATACGAGTGGAGAGATAACCAATAAAAAATTCCGTCCATTGATTTTAGATAAATTTTTACAGATAGATACCTTTATACTTGACGTAGATGGTGTCCTTACTCCAGGTACTGTACTGGCTACAGATGAAGGTGAAATGCGCAGAGAATTCGACATTAAAGATGGATTTGCCCTGCAGTATGTAATCAAAAAAGGATACACAATCATCATTATCAGTGGGGGCAATTCTGAGGGTGTACGCCGCAGGTTGAAAGGTCTTGGGATTAAACAAGTACATACCGCTGTTGCTGACAAGAGAGCATTACTGAATGAGCTCGTGAAGGAACTAAAACTAGATCTCGAAAAGGCTTTGTACATGGGCGATGATTTTCCAGATCTTAGCATAATGCGTATGTGTGGAATAAAGGTATGCCCAGCAGATGCCGTTTGGCAAGTGCAAGAAGAAGTAGATATTGTTACACGAGCCTGTGGAGGCAACGGTGCAGTGCGAGAGATTATGGAGAAAGTACTTACCGTTCAAGATAAATGGGAGAGTACGGAGCACTCTGTATGGTAATAGGTACACTACGATAAACCACGCCATTAGTATACCACGGCTAGTCTTATCTTTGTTATAGAATGAAAGTTATAGCTCACATTTCAAAGTACAAATACTCTATAAGTCTTACTGTATTTTCTCTGTGGGTGTTGTTCTTTGATGGCAATAGTGCATTGTTTATGTACAAACAGTACAATGAGCTCAAGGACCTAAAGGCTCAAGAAGAGTTCCTCGCTAACGAAATAAATGAAATGCAACAGCAAAAAGAAGATCTGTTTTCGGATGATGATAAGCTAGAGCGCTACGCCAGGGAAAACTATTTTTTTAAGAAAGACAACGAAGACGTATACATAATAGTGCAAGAAGACTAAAAGTTTTTACTGGCTATTATTGCTTTTATTTTGGGATAAATGACTTGACTACTTCCCAAAATACTCTTTCCAAATACGTATTCTTCTCCACCACCAAAATCGGTAACGGTACCACCAGCTTGCTGTATGATATATGCTCCAGCAGCTACGTCCCATGGGCTTAGGTTTAGTTCAAAGAACGCATCAAATCTTCCACATGCCGTATAGGCTAAGTCTATTGCTGCACTGCCCATTCTGCGCAGTCCCTGTGTGCTTTTCATCAGTTCTGTCAGTACTTCCATATACGCATCTAGTTCTTCAAAATTGTAATACGGAAATCCTGTGGCGATTAAGGTTTGCTGCAAATTATCACGATTAGCTACATGAATAGGTTTATCATTTAGAAAGGCCCCATCTGGAGTAGCTACAAAATTTTCGTTTTCGGTTGGGACATATACACAGGCATATACAGGTTTATCGTCTGCATATAAAGCTATAGAGATAGCGTATTTACTATGACCAAAAAGGTAGTTGGTAGTGCCGTCTAAGGGATCTATGATCCAATAGAGTAGATTGTTTTTATTGTTGGTTGTATTTTCTTCTGCGAGGTAACCTGCTGTTGGGGTTATTTTACGCAGGCCCGATATGAGCATTTTTTCACTCTCAATATCTACATAACTCACTAGCTGGTTGAGACTTTTTTCATCAATGTCTGTGGCAGATACCTGCATCTGATTCTCTTGTTGAAATTTGCCTACCTTTTTTACGAGGGATTCTATTGATTTGAGTTGTTCTGTTGTAAGCACTTTATTCGGTTAATAACGTATGTTTAAATTTAGAGAGGAGTATTTTAGCTACGCCAAGTTTTGTTTTGAACAAGTAGAATAATCCAACTTCTGTAAGAATAAAAAATGCGGTTGAAAAAGCTCCGGATATACTGCCTTTGAGTATTAGATTGGCAATGCGGTATTTAGCACTATGTACTATGCCATTCTTTCCGATAAATAGCTCATCTTTCCTAAATATATTTTCTTTTAGCAGCTTTTTTTGAAGTAGCCAATCTGCGTGCAGTATTTCCCTGTCACTATAGTTTCCAGTATCATTTGTAGCATGATCGCGATAGGTGTGTAGTGTATCTGAGATGTAGTAGGTAGGTAGAGATACGGCTATACGAGCCCACATATCCCAATCGCAAGCGTGCGGAGCATAATCCCTGAATTGAAGTTCTTTAGCCACATTGGTTTTCAGTACTACAGCACTAGCTATTAAACAGTTTCTGTACTTGAGGTGTTCAAAAACTCCCTTTGTGTTATAGTTTGTAACAGGTTGTTGCGTATACTTCGTGCCATCATAGGTGCGAGATGCACAAGCTATTAGGGCAAGTGCGGGATGTAGAATTATTTCTGTGGCTATTCGCTGGTAGAAGGTCGGTTCCACCATATCATCTGCATGAAGAATATGAACATAGTCATTGGTGGCGTGTTCTAGACATTTGTTGAAATTGCCTACCAGTCCCAGATTATGCTCATTGTAATAGAATTTGATTCCTTTTGCCTCGTAGGATTTTTGTACATTCGTTATCTCAATCGGATTGGAACCATCATCAACGACATATATGTTTAGCTCAAAAGGTCCAGCCTTTTGTGACAAAACAGAATCTAAGGTATTTGCCAAAAATGGACTCTTATAATTGGGTATGGCAACGTCTATACAAATCTGCTCCATGACGCTAACAAAAGTATATGAATAATGTGAAGGACATACCGTTGATTCAAAGTATTTGTATTGTAGTTCCTACGTATAATCGTGCGTCTATTTTATCGAAATCGCTAAAAAAGTATCTGGAAATTGATCATATTAAAGAAGCAACTATCCTTGTCATAGATAATAACTCGAGTGACCATACGGCGCAAACAGTTCATGATTTTAGAGAATATTCAAACCTCAATGTAGTCTACTACTTTGAGGCACAGCAGGGTTTGTCCTTTGCTAAGAATAAGGCGATAGAACTGTGCACACAGGACTATATGCTCTTTCTGGACGATGATTGCTATCCGCAGAAGGATATATTGGTGCATTGTGCTCATCATATCTCAGCAAGTAGAAAAGCTATTTTCGGAAAAATCAATAGGTGGGCAGAAATGGTTCCTGCCTGGAATTTGAATGAGTTCTTTATTCATAATCATCCAAGTGATATAGCTGTAGACCTGAAATCATGCCTTTATTAAAAAGGAGG
>CAJXIQ010000012.1 GCA_913054375.1 uncultured Bacteroidota bacterium | reverse complement strand
GGAATATATACTTTTGTAACATAGGCAATGGCTGAAAAAATACTAGTACTAGGAGCCTGCGGACAAGTAGGTACAGAGCTTGTAGAAAATCTACAAAAAATATACGGTGCCGCAAATGTAATAGCGAGCGACATTCGTAAGTCTGAGAGTGCTGTATTTCAAAATGGAAATTTTGAAATACTCAATGTCTTGGATAAGGCTCAAATAGCAAACAGTTTTGGTAAGCACAAACCAACCATTGTTTATCATCTCGCAGCCCTACTTAGTGCTACGGCAGAGGAAAATCCAAAGTTTGGGTGGGAGCTCAATATGGACGGTACATTTAATATTTTTGATGCGTGTCTCGAATACGGTGTCAAACGAATATTCTGGCCAAGTTCTATCGCTGTATTTGGCCCTACGACTCCTGCTGTGCTCACACCGCAGAGTACAATTTTAGAGCCCAATACCATCTACGGAATCACTAAATTAGCCGGAGAGCGATACTGCGAATACTATAATGCGAGATACGGTTTGGATGTGCGTTCTATTCGGTATCCGGGTCTTATCGGTTGGAAATCACTCCCAGGAGGAGGAACAACAGACTATGCTGTGGACATATTCCACCAAGCACTGAAGACAGGAACCTATACCTCATTTCTCAATGACAGTACCACATTGCCCATGATGCACATGGAAGATGCCGTGCGAGCTACATTAGAGGTTACAAATGCCCCAAGTGACAAAATAAAACTAAGAAGTAGTTACAACATAGCAGGTACTTCCTTCAACCCTGAGGAGTTAGCTACAGCAATTAGAAAACACATTCCTAACTTTACACTCGAATACGCTATAGACAGCCGACAAAATATTGCAGATAGTTGGCCAGATAGTATTGATGATTCTGTTGCCAGAAAAGACTGGGGTTGGAACGAAAAATACCAGTTAGAAAAATTAGTTGCCAATATGTTAGAAAACATTCAGTCTACGAACGCATTCAAAGGATAAACAGAATTGATGAAGAAAATTATATTGGTTGCCATTGTGGCAATAAGTGCCATGCACACAAAAGCTCAAACAAACATATTGAGCAACAACAAGCCACTTGGACACTTAAATCCTGCTATTCAGAACTACGATACGGACAAAGGTGTAGTAAGTATATCAGGAGTAATGAGTCCTCTTGTAAAAGAGGAAGTCCCTTTAGCATACTTAGCGATAGGAGAGTATAAAGTAAATGAAAATTTTAGAATGGGCCTACACAGCAGCAGAACTGAAAATAGGTTGAGGTCTGTTAGTTCTACTATGCTTTACGGGTCGTACAGATTAGAGCTGGATAAAGGCAACTACCTGTCACTGGGTATGGATATAGGACGATATGCGTATGCAATTAAAAGCGCGGAATTCAATAAAGTCTTACGACCAAATAAATTTACATTTGGTACAGATTCGAGTAGTGTAGGTGAGGCTGTGGGCCTTGACTTTGGGCTTGGATTTGCCTATGCGTACAATGGATTTTTTGGAGGTTTGGATATAAGTAAGATGAATACTCCATCTGCATACCCTTTTCCTGCGAGCGAATATACATCTCCCCGTGATTCGATGATACAGTTAAAAGATACTATGATCAATTACTCTAAAGGCGATTTTCGTCCAGAATTGGGTATAAACCTTATGTATACGTGGAGTGCCAGCAAGAATGTGAGCATCACTCACTCGCTGCATGCTGCAAACATCAATGCGGCTGGGGTATCCTATATTGGTTTGCAAAACTTTGCAGAATTTAACAAACGACACAGTCTAGGTTTGGGCATTTTCAATAACGGGGTCACTGGATTTATTGCATCAGCAGGATTTGGTTTTACAGAAAATATTAAACTAGAAGTGACCAGTTTTATTGTGGATGATTTTAATTTCAATGAGCAATCACGGGCGTACGAGAGCAATGGTTATAAACCCTCAATAGAAGCTAATATACGCTTCGAATTTTAGCAGAGTTCAATAACGACACGATTTATGTTCTGGGACGCTCCCTCAACATATACTCTTCATCAATAATTCAGTAGATCACCTATTGCAATTGCAACTTTTTCGGCGTTTGGTAGCATTTCTTTTTCCAATGCTACATTAAGGGGTACAGCCGGTAGGTCTAGTGAACCAATACATTTTACAGGTGCGTCTAAGAACTGAAAGCAGTGCTCTTGTATCCTGCCTGCTATTGCTTGGGCAAAGGAATTAGTTAGTGTTTCTTCCGTTAGCACCATAACTTTGCCATGCTTTTTTACGCTGGAGTAGATAGATTCGTCATCACATGGACTCAAGGTTCGCAAGTCTACTATCTCAACCTGACCAGGATAATTCTTAGCGGCATTGCTTGCCCACCACACACCCATTCCATAGGTTATTATGGATATGGTTTCTCCGTTTGCTAGAGCATCGTTGCTTGTTTCTAAATGTATGCGTGCTTTACCAAGGGGTATCATATAGTCCTTACTCGGTTCTATGCTTTTTGCCCCTTCGGTTCCAGGTACTTTACTCCAGTATATGCCTTTGTGCTCAAACAGTACTACGGGATTTGGATCGTAGAAAGCAGCCTTCATAAGCCCTTTCATATCTGCAGCATTACTTGGGTAGACTATTTTTATACCTTTAATGGGGAGAATACTACTCTCATTGGTCCCACTATGATATGGGCCGCCGCCGCCATAAGCTCCAGTTGGCACGCGTATGACACTTTGTATAGGAAACTTGCCTCCACTTAGGAAGCTACTCTTACTTAATTCTGTTACAAGTTGGTTTACTCCTGGCCATATGTAGTCAGCAAACTGTACTTCTACGATAGGCTTACAACCCACGGCACTCATACCCGCAGTGGAGCCTATAATGTAGGCTTCTTGTATAGGTGTATTGAACACACGATGTGTTCCATGCTTTTGGGCTAATGTAGCTGCTTCTCGAAAAACACCTCCGAGTCTATGACCTACATCTTGTCCATAAAGTAACGCTTCTGGATGGTCTGTTAGGATTTCGTCTACAGCATGCAATGCAGCATCTACCATGATTATTTTTTCACTGCCTGCTGGGCTTCTTTCTCCCACCTCTTCTGTAATAGGAGTGGGAGCGAGCACAAAATCAGTTACTGAATCCAATGCAGGAGATTCGGCTGTTACAGCTCGTTCAAAGGCATCAGAAACGTGGGCAATGGCATCTTCTTTCCATTGGTCTATGGTGCTTTGTTTAAACCCTTTTTCGAGTGCTTGCTCAATTAAAAATAGAAGGGGATCTTCTTTTTGGTCCTCTTCTAAATCATCACGGTACCATTCGCTTCGTACTCCACTTGTGTGGTGCCCAAGTAGCGGCACTTTTGCGTGTAGCAGCATGGGTTTTTGATTCATACGAACCCATCGTATTGCCTTGCCTACATCCTTATAGCTTTCTGCAAAATCACTACCATTGACTTTACCTCTGCGTAAACCCTTAAATCCGGCCGCAAATTCGTAGGCATTCATTGCCCGCATCTCGTCTCCGCTTGCAGATATCCCCCAGTCATTATCTTGGACCAAGTACAAAATAGGCAGTTGGTGCAGAACGGCCATTTGTAGCGCCTCCGAAACCTCTCCCTCTGTCATAGAACCATCTCCGATAGAACATACGACGATAGATCCATTGGTGCCCGGTTCATTTAGTTTATTCTCTTTTAAGTACTGCAAGCCATGTGCTATGCCCGTAGTTGGTATAGCTTGCATTCCAGTAGCACTGCTTTGATGAGCTATTTTTGGTTTGTCTGCTTGCAGTAGCGATGGATGGGAGTAGTACGTTCTACCACCCGAGAAAGGGTCATCTTTTTTTGCCAATAGTTGTAGCATCAGCTCATATGGACTTAATCCCATTCCCAACAGTATAGACTCATCGCGATAATAGGGTGCTACCCAGTCTATTTCTTTTAGGTGATAAGCTGTAGCAAGTTGTATTGCTTCATGTCCTTTCGAGGTAGAATGTACATAGCTCGTAATTGGCCTATTTGCCTCATAGATATCTGCCATAGCTCTAGCAGTAAACATATGTTTTAAGGCATTTTCGAAGACAGATTTTTTAATATGCATACAGGCTAGTGACCAATTCTACTTTACAATGTGCAAGTTTAGGTCTAAATTCATGAAGATTAAAACATGTATGCAGTGATTATGCTAGGGAATGTTTTTTGTATGAATGTACCATAGATATATTCTCTTCGCTATCTGCCGCTAAAAGACCGTGGATAGCAACGTTTTTTGGACAAATAAAATGCAGCGGATTGCTACAACCGCTGCATATAAAAAACCAATTGAAACTATGATCGAGTGAATCTATCTAACGCTCTTGAGCTACTGCTAAAGACGAAACCTTGGTTTACTAAAAAATAGTTTTGCTGGTCTACCGTGCTTTTATAGGCTAGCTTGGCTATCTCTAGCCTGCTGCTCTCAAAATCAAATACGCTGATCATATGCAATACTTGTCTACTTGTCACATCATTATTTCGTAGGTATTGCTTTGCAATCAGTTTTTTCTCGCTCTGGAAGGAGGCTTGTTTGATCGTTCTGAGTGCTGCGTTAAAGTTAGGTGTAGTTCGACCGCCCCTCAATGCTGGAGACTTTGCTCCTCTATTCGTATACCTCTGGCCACCTCTATTGTAGTTTACTCCACACCTTCTGGGTGGAGTAATTACAGCTCTACGGGTATTGCGTCTTTGGGGTATTACTCGGTCTATGATAAGGACGCCTCTGGGAGACACACGGGCATATACGTCACTTTGTTTCGGTATAATTATTTTCCCCTTAAAAACGTACTTTTTAGTATGCCGATGTTGGGTTTTATTTCGGGTAGCATTGAACGGACGAGTTATGCGAATAAAGTGCGCTCCGTGCTGTAGTTTGTTTATCTGAAATACGCCGTTGTGAGAGAAGTAGTGTTGTCCAGAGATGTAGGTTGTAGACCTAAAAGAGTGTGTAGTTAAGAATAGTCTGGAGGCCTGCACCTCCGCTACCATAAGAATCATTGCTGCTGCTAAAAGTGTAATTGTTTTTTTCATACTAGTGCTCTATTTGTTTGAATAGAACTGTTCAAAAACTAGTCCTACAAAAAACTAAAAAAGCCTAACAATATGAATGTTAGGCTTTTATGAATTTTCAGTGTGTTAATAGTACACACTGAAAACTGTATATTTTAAAAGACAATTTATTCTACCGTGAAAAACATATTACAGGTGGGTACACTCCCTACTTGACTTTCAACATTTTAGTTCAATCAAATATCTTCTCAGTACATCAGTACAAACGTGAATATCCCGAGAGACGTGAAGTTAGGGAAAAAGTATGGAAACTCCACAAAGAAGGTTGGGGATATACTAAAATTCACCGTTACCTGAAAAATAATGGATTTCAGATTGGTAATAGTAGAACTACGGTAGATTCTATGATTAAGAAAATGAAAAAGAGGGAGTTCATCACCAAAAGGGAGTTCTCTCTCAGAAAGTATGTAGATTTCAAAATCAAGTTCTTTAGAAGGTAATCTCAATTTTGATAATACAAACAAATTTCTTATAATTGAAATATTAAAAATAGATACTATGAAGTTTACAGTTAAATGGGAAGTTCATTATTACGACCAGGATATAAAACTATATTGTGATATAGACCAGGATGAAGATCATGTTAAGACACTTGACGATATTTTTAAATTCTTAGATGAAGGTTTAGAAGAACCTGACACTTTTACACCCGAAATGGAAGTAGAATTTCATGATGGTGATTTTAATATTGAATATGTTGTAATTTATGATGAGGACGGAAAAGTACTTTTTAAAGACCCTGATTACATCGAATAACAAAATCTCTGAAAATCTTGGTAAATGGTAAAACCTACCACAAATTACTCCACCGTAACAGACTTCGCTAAGTTCCGAGGTTGGTCTACATTGCATCCTCTCATTACTGCTATGTAGTAAGATAGAAGTTGTAATGGAATAGTGGCAAGTAAAGGAGTAAGACAGTCTTCCGTGTCAGGGATTTCTATATAGTGGTCAGCAATTTCTGATACTTTCTCATCACCTTCTGTTACTACAGCTATGATTTTACCTTTACGTGCTTTCACCTCTTGTATGTTAGATAGAACCTTTTCGTAATAGTTACGCTTCGTTGCTATTACTACTACGGGCATATTCTCATCTATTAGAGCAATAGGTCCGTGCTTCATCTCAGCAGCTGGGTATCCTTCTGCGTGTATGTAGGAGATTTCTTTCAGTTTAAGAGCTCCTTCTAACGCTACGGGAAAGTTATATCCTCTACCTAGGTAAAGGCAGTTTGGAGCGTCTACATATGCAGCAGCTATTTCTTTACACTTCTCGTTACAGCTTTGAAGAAGTTCTTCTACCTTTTGAGGTATGGTATCCAGCTCAGCGAACACCTCTCTAAGACGTTCTCTTGCTATTTTACCACGTATGTCTGCAATCCCAAGGGCGAGTAGGGTAAGTACCGATACTTGAGCTGTGAAGGCTTTTGTTGATGCAACTCCAATCTCTGGACCGGCATGCGTATATGCCCCGGCATGGGTCATTCTTGGTATACTACTTCCTACTACATTACAAATGCCATAGATGGTAGCTCCTTTTTCTTTTGCCATTTCTAATGCGGCAAGCGTATCTGCAGTCTCGCCACTCTGTGAGATGGCTATCACTAAATCATCTTCCGTAATAATCGGGTTTCGATACCTGAACTCAGAGGCGTATTCTACCTCTACCGGTATTCTTCCAAATTCCTCTATGAGATATTCCCCTACCAAGCCGGCGTGCCACGAAGTACCACAAGCCACAATAATGATACGGTCGAGGTTTTTAATTTTACTGGCATACTCCGTCAAACTTTGCATCGCAAAATTTAAGTTCTGTGGGTCGAATCGACCACGCATGCTATCATATATAGACTTGGGCTGCTCAAAAATTTCTTTAAGCATAAAGTGCTCATAACCACCTTTTTCAAGTGCATCTAAGCTTATTTTTAGTTCTTGAATGAAAGGAGAAATAGCTTCGTTATCTATTGTTTTCACTGTCATTTCACCATCTTGAATGGCAACTATTTCATTGTCATTGATGTAGGTAACGGTCTTTGTGTATTCTACAATCGGTGTTGCATCACTAGCTAAGAAAAACTCACCTGCTTGCTCGCTTATACCAACTACAAGTGGACTCCCTTTTCTAGCAGCAATTAGTGTATTTGGATCATTTTTACTTAAAATAACAATAGCATATGCTCCAACTACTTCGTTCAGAGCAAGTCTTACGGCTTCAAGTAAATCTACGTTTTCTTTGTCTTTTATTTCTTCTATAAGGTGAGTTAAAACCTCAGTATCCGTATCACTTTTAAACTCGTGACCACGTTCTATGAGTACTTTTTTAAGCGTAGCATAGTTTTCAATAATGCCGTTATGTATTAATGCTATGTCTCCACTTTGAGATAAGTGTGGGTGTGCATTTACGGTATTCGGTTCTCCGTGAGTTGCCCATCTTGTGTGGCCTATCCCTCTGTTGCCAGAGAGATTTTTCCCTTTTGCAGTTGCCTCTAGTTCAGCTACTTTTCCTTTGTTTTTATAAACTCGTAAGTCTCCATTCAGCAAAGCTATACCAGCACTATCATATCCTCTGTACTCAAGACGTTGCAGTCCTTTTATTAAAAAATCGTAAGCCTCATCCGGACCGTAATAAGCAACTATTCCACACATAAAATTCTTCTATTAAATAAACAAATTTAGTAAGCAAACATTCGTTGATGTTCACATTCTTAGGGTTAAAAAAAAAACTGTATCAAATAAATGATACGGGCAATAAGCTAGAGGCTAAAGGCTACTTTTAAGTCCTCTACACCATTCAGTTCTTCCCAGGGGAAGAGCTTAACTTCTACATCTATAGTGTTGCCTCCGCCATCTATAAATGTTTTGGTAACGGTTTCCGTTTTACGACCCATATGGCCGTATGCAGCAGATTCAGAATATATTGGGCTACGTAGGTTAAATCGTTGCTCTATAAAATATGGACGCATATCAAATTTGTCCAAACTCATGAGGATATCTGCAATCTCGCCATCGGTTTGACTTACCTTAGAAGTACCATATGTATTTACATATAGGCCCATTGGTTCTGCTACGCCTATAGCGTACGCTACTTGTACCAATACTTCATCGCAAACACCCGCAGCTACCAAGTTTTTGGCAACATGTCGTGTGGCGTATGCTGCACTTCTATCTACCTTACTTGGATCTTTACCCGAAAATGCACCACCACCGTGAGCACCTTTACCACCGTAGGTATCCACGATAATCTTACGACCCGTAAGACCGGTATCTCCGTGTGGGCCACCGATTACAAAAATTCCTGTAGGATTTACGTGATAGGTAATATCATCGGTAAATAATGCCTGCGTCTCTGCTGGCAATAGTTTTTTGATACGCGGTACCAATATGTTAATCACATCTGCTTTTATCTTCGCAAGCATTGCTTCCTCAGTGTCAAAATCATCGTGCTGTGTAGATACCACAATAGCGTCTATGGCAATCGGCTTATTGTTATCATCATACTTTATGGTTACCTGAGACTTACTATCTGGCCTTAGGTAGGAGATTTCATTGTTTTCTCTTCGCAGTTCAGCAAGTTCTTTGAGCAGCATATGACTTAGCTCAAGAGGCAACGGCATATAGCTTTCGGTCTCATTCGTAGCATAGCCAAACATCATACCTTGGTCGCCGGCACCTTGCTCTTCTGGGTTAGCGCGCTCTACTCCTTGGTTTATATCTGGAGACTGTTCATGTATTGCGCTCAGTACACCACATGAGTTGCCATCAAACATATACTCACCTTTGGTGTAGCCTATTTTGTTGATCGTTTCACGAGCAATTTTTTGAACGTCTAGGTAGGTAGTACTCTTTACTTCACCAGCCAAAAATACTTGACCAGTAGTGACCAATGTCTCGCAAGCAACCTTACTACTCGGATCAAAAGCTAAAAAATGATCTATAAGTGCGTCAGATATTTGGTCAGCAACTTTGTCTGGATGTCCTTCTGATACGGATTCTGATGTAAAGAAATATGCCATGGTATTTTATTCTAAATTTAGGTGGGCAAAAGTAAGGAAGTTTCGTAGAATAAATAGACCGCTTTTAGCAATAATTCAATACGCCCACAAGTCGTGTTCCATAACAAAAAGATCATTTTTGATACGGTCAGATTCGAGTAGGGCCTCAACTCCGTCATCGCTAAAAGTCTCTTGGTAGGCGATATCAAGATCGTACACATTACTTTCTTTTACGATATGGCTGGCAAAGAGTCGCATCTTAAACCACTGGTCGTAGCTCATGCGTGCGGCATCGTTTCGGGTATTGAAAATCTCTTGCTGAGCAAGCACACGTCGCAGTTCGTCCATTTTTACCCAGAATAGTGCTGTTTCGCCAAGTACTATACCACTTTGGCTCGTCATAGTGTATAGAGGAGCTATGGCGATGATACGTGGTTTCAAGTCGCTGTGTTGAGCGTCAAAAATCCAATCTTCCATAAGCCGAAATTTTTTGATGGTACTGGGATCAAACGGGTTGGGAACTAGCGTATTGGTTGTTGATTGCGTAGCAGGATTGTAGATAGGAACCATAATGGAGTCGGATGCTTTGGCATACACTTCTTGTACGGTCATAGTACTGGTAAGTGAATCGTTTTTGTAGGCTGTTGGTTGTCCTGTTTCCGGATATCCTTTGGTTACCGCCGTCCAAATGAGTATATTCAAAGGGTTTTTGGGCCATGTGATGTTCTTGTTTTGTTTTTGCCTACCGTCGATCACCCGGTGTATTCGTTTAGAGAATTTCACGCGAGACTCGCCCAGGTAACGGTGTGGTATGGGTCTACCCTCGTTGGCTACGGCGCGGTGGTAAGAAGGTAGCTCGAAAGCTGGCAGTTGGGAAAAGGATTGTAGCGTTAAGCTTGTTAGAATAAGTAAAAATACTTTGTGCATAGGAATGTTTTGTTAGTGACAGAACGGGTAGTGTGTAGCAAATATTGTTTGTATGCGGTTTGGGAGAATTGTCATGAAATAGTAATCTACCGACCGTTTGTTTTATAAAGTAATATTCGCTAACTTTGGACCATACTGTAATGGCCAAGCCTAAATTAGATAGAACCGCAATACTTCGAAATTCACTTTCAGTGTTTAAAGCGAAAGGGTACAATGGAACTTCTATGAATGACCTAGCCAATGCCAATGGGCTACTCAAAGGGAGCATGTACCACTACATTGAGAGTAAAGAGTCGCTCATGTTAGAAGTACTAACAGCACTCAAGGAGCATTATACCACAAAGGTCTTTTCCAAAGGGTACGATGACTCGTTGGCACCGTACGATAGACTTCGAGAGCTGGCTATACGTGCAGAAGAAATTTTTACTTTCGAAGAGGGAGGAGATTTTTTCGTTAATATTGGATTGGAAACCAAAAACAGTGTCCCTGCTTTTGGTGAGGTCATCAAAGCATTTTTTCAGGCTTGGATAGAAACCATGCAGCACCTCTATTCCAATGTCTTGGATGTGGTAGAATCCAAAGAAAAGGCAGAGCTGATTGTTGCTGAAATAGAAGGCTCTGTTCTGATGATGAAACTGCTGGATGACGTAAATTACCTACACAGGACAAACGAAAGATTACTGAAAGAGTACAGAGAATTAGAGAAACAGAAAACAAACAAATGAGTACACGACACATAAAAAAAGTAGCCGTACTTGGCTCAGGAGTAATGGGAAGCCGTATTGCTTGTCATTTTGCTAATATTGGTTTAGACGTACTCTTGCTAGACCTCAAAAATTTTCCAAACTCAAAGGAAAATGAAGCAGGTATAGATGCACACGTTGCGGCTAATGCACTCAAGTCTTCACTGAAAAGCAACCCGAGTCCTATCTATAGCAAGAAATTTGCGAATAGAATTAAGACCGGAAATTTTGAAGATGATTTGCCTAAAATTAAAGAAGCCGATTGGATCATAGAGGTCGTAATAGAAAGACTCGATATCAAAAAAGAACTTTTTGATAAAGTAGAGGAATACCGTACCCACGGAACACTAATTACGAGTAACACCTCCGGTATTCCTATTGAGATGATGCTAGATGGTAGAAGCGAAGATTTTGCTGCACATTTCTGTGGAACGCACTTTTTTAATCCGCCACGCTATCTCAAGCTTTTAGAGATCATACCGAGTACTAAAACCAAACCAGAAGTAGTGGACTTCTTTTTGAATTATGGAGATCTTTTCCTTGGAAAAACTACCGTAAAGGCAAAGGATACACCGGCATTTATAGCCAATAGAATAGGTGTTTATAGCATTATGGCCATTTTTAAGATGATGCAAAAGCACAACTTGAGCATAGAAGCCGTAGATTCCGTAACAGGTCCGGTGTCTGGTCGGCCCAAATCTGCTACATTTCGTACATCTGACTTGGTAGGTTTAGATACATTGGTAAAAGTAGCCAATGGAGTGGGTCAAAACTGCCCAAAGGACGAAATGAAGGATTGGTTTGTTATCCCCGATTTTTTGGACAAAATGCTCGAGAACAACTGGTTGGGAGATAAAACAAAGCAAGGGTTTTATAAAAAAAGCAGAGATGAAAACGGTAAGCGAGTGCTGGAAGCATTGGACCTTAGTTCGATGGAATATAAACCAAAAGACAAGCCAAGATACGACTCCATTGGCAAAGCAAGAAAAGCCAATAGACTTAAAAGTAAGCTAGGAATATTATACGATGGAGGGGATGCTGCAGCAGATTTTTACCACGATGTAATTACAGCAATAGCGGCATATTCCAGCAACAGAATTCCAGAGATAGCCGATGAGTTGTATCAAATAGACGATGCACTTAGAGCAGGTTTTGGTTGGGACGTAGGTCCTTTTGAAACGTGGGATCTTATCGGTTTTGATACAGTTCTTAGCAATATACAAAAAGCAGGATATGTAGTCCCACAATGGATTACAGATTTCAAAGCCAAAGGGAATTCCACATTCTATAAATCCGAAGAGGGTAAACGTAAGTATTACAGCATAGCAACAGGAGAATACGCCGTAATACCAGGTACAGAGGCATTCGTTATTTTGGATAATTTTAGAACGCCAGAACCCGTATACAAAAACAAAGAAGCAACCCTACACGATATCGGAGATGGCGTATTATGCCTTGAGTTTCATTCCAAAATGAATGCGATTGGCAGTGGAACACTAACGGGAATCAATAAAGCCATAGACATTGCAGAAAAGGATGGTTGGAAAGGGCTGGTAATAGGCAACGATGCACCCAATTTTTCTGCGGGAGCTAATCTTGCTATGATGCTTATGTTGGCCATAGAACAAGAATTTGATGAGTTAAATATGGTCATCAGCTACTTCCAGAAAACAGTCATGCGACTCCGGTATAGTAGTATTCCAGTGGTCATGGCTCCACGTGGGCTCACACTGGGTGGAGGTTGCGAAATGACCTTGCATTCGGATGCAGCAGTTGCTTCAGCAGAAACCTACATAGGACTCGTAGAAGCCGGTGCAGGACTTATCCCTGGCGGTGGCGGCACCAAAGAATTTGTGGTCCGTACCAGTGATAGTTTTTATCCCGGAGATCCACAGTTACCCAAATTGATTGAACGTTTTCAGACGATAGCTACCGCAAAAGTGGCTACCTCGGCACATGAAGCATTTGAAATAGGTGTAATGCACCACGACAAAGACGAAGTAGTAGTAAACGGAGACCGTGTATTATCCGAAGCAAAACGAAAAGTGTTGGAACTGCATAACGATGGCTACGTACAAAAACCACAACGCGATGATATTTTAGTGCTCGGTAGAACAGCATTAGGTGCATTGTACTCTGGAGTAGAAGCATTTGGAATTAGTGCATACGCTAGCGAACATGACATGCTCATAGGAAGAAAACTAGCGTATGTGATGGCGGGTGGAGATTTAACACAACCCACCAAAGTATCGGAGCAGTACCTACTAAACTTAGAAAGGGAAGCCTTTTTAAGTCTACTAGGAGAAAGAAAAACGTTAGAGAGAATTCAACACATACTCAAAACAGGGAAGCCGCTACGTAATTAGGTTTTTAAACCAGGAGAAAGACAGATATCAACAGAAACAAAAATGCGAACGAAGCGAAGAATAAATACAACAGCGCCACATACAATGAGCGAGAATAAACGTAGGCAATCACAGCCTATTCATCTAATTTCTAATAATCGATAGGTTTAATGAGCGAAGCATACATAGTAAACGGATACAGAACAGCAGTAGGAAAAGCAGGAAGAGGTGGATTCAAATTTACCAGCCCTGTAGACCTAGGAGCCGCAGTTATTGATCATTTGATAGACAATACGCCAGGTTTTGACCCCAGCACGGTAGAAGATATCATCGTAGGAAATGCAGTACCAGAAGCAGAACAAGGACTACAAATGGGACGTTGGATTGGCGTACGAAGTAAGCTGCCGCAAGAAGTGCCAGGCGTGTCTGTAAATAGGTATTGCGGTAGCGGTATTGAAACAATCTCTATGGCCGTAGCCAAAATAAAAGCAGGTTTAGCAGATTGCATCATAGCAGGAGGTACGGAGAGTATGAGTCTTGTACCTACAGTAGGTTATAAGACAGTGCCCAATTATGCTATCGCAGCTGAGAACCCAGATTATTTCTTAGGAATGGGTCTTACCGCAGAAGAAGTAGCTGTGAAGTATGACATCAATCGCGAAGATCAAGATGCATTCGCTTTGGGTTCACACCAAAAAGCGTTAAAAGCTTTGGCAGATGGCAAATTTAAGAACCAGATAGTTCCTTTCGAAGTAGAGAAAGTAGACTTTGATCCGAAGACCAACAAGCGAGTAAAATCAAGCTATATAGTAGACACAGACGAAGGGCCAAGAGCAGATACCACGCTAGCGGCGTTGGGCAAGCTTAGACCCGCTTTTAAGAACAACGGAACGGTCACCGCAGGAAATAGTTCACAGACCAGTGATGGAGCCAGTTTTGTACTGGTAATGAGTGAGAAAATGGTCAAAGACTTAGGCTTAGAACCAAAGGCTAGACTCGTCAGCTGTGTGTCTGTGGGAGTAAGTCCACGGTATATGGGAATAGGGCCTATGGAAGCCATTCCAAAAGCACTAGGCAAAGCAGGGTTATCATTAAATGACATCGACCAAATAGAACTGAATGAAGCATTTGCTTCGCAAAGTTTGGCGGTATTAAGAGGTTTAGAGATTAATCCAGAGATTGTAAACGTAAATGGCGGAGCAATAAGTTTAGGTCACCCACTGGGATGTACAGGAGCAAAATTGACGGTGCAGATACTCGAAGAAATGAAGCTTAGAGATCAAAAATACGGTATGGTAACAGCGTGTATTGGTGGTGGACAAGGAATAGCGGCAGTATTAGAAAGACTTTAGTATTTTAGATAGATTTAGTCTAGGAGGCCTTCAGATCCTAAGAATACTCTTACAAAATAAGCCAAGCAAATAGTATAAGTAAAAATGAAAAACAGGAACAATCACTACTACTCAAGAAAACATGGATGGTTGGTTAGATCAACGCATCAAAATAGATAATTCAATACATCGTTTCATAGAAACTTTAGATAAACAATAAAACAATAGTCCTAAATCATATATCCTACATTTTATGTCAAGTAACAATTTAAAAGGCGGTGAATTCCTAATCAAAGAGCAGGACGCACAGCGTACATTTATTCCCGAGGAAATCAACGAAGAACAGAAAATGTTCCGTGAGATGACGAGTGATTTTTTAGAAAAAGAAGTAAATCATCTGCGTGCTAAAATAGATAAGCAGTCAGAAAATCCAGACATTATACCACAATTGATGGAAAAAGCTGCTGAACTCGGTATTTTGGGAGCTGCATTGCCAGAGGAGTACGAGGGAATGTCTGTAGATTTCAATACGGAGTCTGTCCTCAGTGAAGAGCTGGGCAAGAGCCAAAGTTTCAGTGTAGCGCTTGCCGCACATATGGGAATAGGCACATTGCCTATTCTGTATTACGGTACAGCAGAGCAAAAGAAAAAGTACTTGCCAGGATTGGGCAATGGTCAACTAAAAGCAGCATACTGCCTCACAGAACCAGATAGTGGAAGTGATGCGTTAGCAGCCAAATCTAAAGCAGTATTAGACGGAGACGAGTGGGTAATAAATGGAGCTAAAATGTGGATTACCAATGCAGGATTTGCAGATTTGTTTACTGTTTTCGCTCAGGTAGATGGCGATAAATTTACTGGTTTTTTGGTAGAAAAAGGAACCCCAGGGCTAAGCCTTGGAGATGAAGAAGTAAAACTCGGGATAAAGGGAAGCAGTACGCGTCAAGTATTTTTTGATGATGTACGCATTCCAAAAGACAACTTACTAGGGGAGATTGGAAAAGGACACAAAATTGCCTTCAATGTGCTAAACATAGGGAGGTACAAACTCTGTGCTATGGTCATGGGTGGTAGCAAAAAAAGTATTGATATAGCGATAAACTATGCCAATGAGCGTCACCAGTTTGGAGTACCGATTAGCAGTTTTGGAGCGATTCAGCATAAACTCGCCGAAATGGCTATCAAGACGTATGCTACCGATAGTGCTACGTACAGAGTCTCGGGGTTAATTACAGAAAAAATAGCCGAGCTAGTAGATGAAGGTATGACCAAGGTAGAAGGCAAACTTATTGCGGCAGAAGAGTATAGTATAGAGTGTGCATTGCTCAAAATACTAGGTTCAGAGACATTGGATTATGTGGTAGACGAAGCCGTACAAATATTTGGGGGAACAGGATATTCCGAAGAATTTCCTGTGGCTAGTATGTACCGAGATGCGCGTATCAACAGAATATTTGAGGGAACCAATGAGATCAATCGTATGCTATCCGTAGGGCAATTGCTTAAAAAAGCCATGAAAGGAGAATTGGATTTAATGGGACCAGCCACAAAGATTCAAGAAGAACTCATGGAAATACCAGACTTCGGAGACGATGGAGATGGATCTGCTTTGTACGAAGAGAAAAAAGCAGTACGCCAAGCCAAAAAAGCCATATTAATGACGGCAGGTGCAGCAGCACAAAAATATATGATGGAGTTAGAGAAGCAGCAAGAGATCCTAATGAATCTTGCAGATATGGCACTCGATGTATTTACAGCGGAAAGCACGGTACTGCGTACAGAGAAACTAATCGCAAAACAAGGAGAAGAAGCTACAGCACATCAAATAGCGATGACCAAGTGCTTTGTAAATGATGCAATGGAACGCACCTACCTCGCCGGTAAGCACGCACTAGCGGCATTCGCAAAAGACGATATGTTAATCATGATGCACATGGGCGTAAAACGATTTACAAAATACCCAATGACAGACACCATATCGCTTCGCAAGCAAGTAGCAGCAAAGCTTATCGCCGAGAACAAGTACTGTTTTTAAGAATGGCGAGGTGGGGCAGCGCCAATAGAAAAATAGCGGCCTTTCTCCCCCAGTCACACGTTAAAAAAAATACGGAATGTACCGCACATCGTGTGCGTTTGGTAAGCAAGTACTACTGTACTATTTCCAACAATTCTATTGTAAAAATGAGCGTAGAATAAGGAGGTATTTTTGCTCCCATTGCCCGATCACCGTACGCAAGCATATACGGTATGTATAGTTCCCAAGTACTGCCTACAGGCATCAACTTAAGGGCCTCTGTCCATCCCGGTATTACTTGGTTTACATTAAAACTGGCAGGTTGACCTCTATCGTAGCTACTATCAAATTTTTTGCCATCGATAAGTGTTCCATGGTAGTGTGTCTTTACGGTTTGTCCATCTACAGGAATTGCTCCAGTACCCGCTTGTATTACTTTATATTGCAATCCACTGGGCAGTACTACAACCCCCTCTTTATTCTTATTAGCTTCTAAAAACGCTGTACCTGCCGCCGTAAAACCTTCCGACTTTTTAGCCTTTTCTGCCGCTACGTAGTTATTCACCACGCGGTTAGAGGTGGTTCCATCCATAGTGGGATGATTATAGTCCAACACGTCTCTTAGTGCTTCTTGAAATACAGCATAGTTCAACGTATCTATTCCGCCATTTTTTAGGCTAGAAGCGATATTCATACCAACAGCATAGGACATGCTATCCACCGGGGTGGTAAGTGTGGTGTGGCTATGTTGAGCGGTAGCTGTGATAGCGGCAAAACTCATCAGTATACAAATTCCTGTTTTTTTCATGGGTACAAAAGTAAGAATTGCGGTGAATCTACGGCTGGTTAACGCCCCAAACTCTGATTGAAACGCACAATCCCTCCGATAATATTTTTCTCGGCGCCCATACAATTGAGTGAGCTATTGTAAATGGGTACGTACATCTTATACGGAAATTTCACGTTGAGCATCTCCTTATCTAGGAGATATATTCCAGTAGTTAGCGGCTCACCTTTGCCGGCATAAAACTGCCCAATAACAGCAAAATGTATGGGATTCTTGGGAAGTAAACCGTTCGTTATATCCTCCTCCTTCAGTACTTTGAATGCCGAAAAAGTATAGTACGCAGAGAGCAAGTCTTCCAATCGCGCATCACTAAGTTCGCCAACACACGATCGGTTTATAAAATAGAGGGTATCGTTTTGAAGCCGATAAAGCGTCTTCTTCATTTCGCGCCAGTGATTTACACGACTGCTCAACGTATTAAAATTGGTCGATAGGCCAATGGTGAACATAGGTGGTATGGCATCCACATACGATGGATACGTAGTTTGACGCAGGGGCTGGGTATAGCTAAACTCAAGGGTGGTATATGAATTGAGATCCAGTTGTATGCCGCCAAAAAGGGGAATACTGTTGGCATTTTCCAGTGAAGAGAAGTACGTGTTTGTCTCAGAGTTTAGCACGCTAGTAGGCTGTACTCCCAGCAAAAATCGGGTGTTTGAGATTTGGGGAATATCAATACCTCCTGCCAGTGTCAAATTAATGTCGTGAAAAGTGCTGCCCGTTACAAGATCAACGGTGGTATGCTGCAAACTTCGGAAAGCAAACCGGCTAAGAAGAGAAAAGTATTCATTGAATTGATAGGTCCCATAGGCATGTGCTCCAAAACCAAGTGTAGTTTTCATTTGATCAGGAAACTGAGGAATATGAAGGGTACCACCTATGCCAAACGCGTTATAGCCACGATTAGAATGTTGACTTTTTGCTTGCGAAGCAATTAAAAAACACAGCAACAAAAGGATAAAATTCTTTTTCATCTACCCAACAAAAGTACACCACAAAACACGTTTTATAGGTACAATCCTAGGAATCACACGTTTCATTTGACCACAGGTCTGTTCTTTGCACTTGACGCATTTAAGCTTAATTTTGCCCCCCGAATTCTACACGAGTATAGCGGGGATGGATTTTAGGAGCAACACAAGTAAAGGGAAACAGATATATGAGAAAGTATAAGGTTGTCGGCGTGATGTCGGGTACGTCAATGGACGGATTGGATTTAGCCCACGTTACATTAGAAGAGCAAGAATCAGGTACGTGGTCCTACACCATAAATGCAGGCATAACCATTGCTTATGAAGAGAAGTGGAGACTTCGCCTGTCCAAACTAAGGCACCAAAATTCAATGATATTTCATAAAACAGATCGCTTTTATGGCCAGTTCATTGGAGAACAAATCAACCTATTTTTAAAAGAACAAAACCTAGAAGCGGATCTGATTGCTTCTCACGGGCACACGGTATTTCACCAGCCAGAGAACAACATTACCGTACAAGTAGGCGATGGCAATAGCATCACTGCAATGACAGGACTGCCTGTGGTTTCTAATTTTAGAGCCATCGATGTGGTACTGGGCGGTGAGGGTGCGCCACTGGTAGGTATTGCAGACAAGTACCTCTTCGGAGACTTTGCCATGTGCCTCAACCTGGGAGGCTTTGCCAACATAAGTGCAGATATCCAAGGCGAGCGAATAGCCTATGATGTTTGCCCGTGCAATATTGTACTCAATAGATTAGCACGTGAGTTTGAGCAGGAGTATGACAAAGACGGTGAAATAGCCGAGCGGGGAGCCATAGACTATGAGTTGCTCGAAGAGTTAAACGAAATTGATTTCTACACATACGAACCACCAAAATCACTCGGTAGAGAGTGGATTAGCGCCAATTTTTGGGGATTGGTTCGCCAAAGCGTAGCGAGTAAAGAGGATAAAATGAAAACCTTGGTAGACCATATCGCGCAGCAGATTGGCAATACCATAGAAGATCTATGCGGAGAGGATACTGCCGGAAAACGCGTGTACATCACAGGGGGAGGAGCATTCAATAAAACGCTCATTTCTCATATCGAAACACACACAGAAGCGGAGGTAGTAGTACCGGCAGAGGCAGAAGTAAATTTCAAAGAAGCACTGGCATTTGCCCTACTAGGTGTATTGCGTGTACAAAATAAAGTAAATGTATTGTCTGCGGCTACCGGAGCATCTAGCGACAGCGTAAGTGGCAGTTTATACGGTGATTTTTCAAAGTTGATATAAGATGGAAGAGTTATTAAAAAAGTTTGAGAATAAGCAGCCAGAGATCGTTTTTGAGTGGAAAGATTCAGAGACAGAGGCAGAAGGATGGGTAGTCATAAACTCACTGCGAAACGGTGCTGCTGGTGGGGGTACGCGCATGCGAAAAGGGTTGGACAAGCGCGAAGTAGAATCACTTGCCAAAACAATGGAAGTGAAGTTTACCGTAGCAGGACCGCCCATAGGTGGAGCCAAGTCAGGGATAAACTTTGACCCAGCAGATCCCCGCAAAGAAGGCGTACTGCGCAGGTGGTATGCAGCAGTCACTCCAATGCTCAGAAACTACTACGGTACCGGTGGAGATATGAACGTAGATCAGTACGCAGAAGTGATTCCATACACAGCAGATCTAGGCGTATTACACCCGCAAGAAGGTGTGGTCCAAGGGTATTACAAAAAGTACAGCAATGTAGAAAAACTACAGGCCATTACACGCTTGCAAAGCGGAGTATTACTTCCCATTGTAGATGAACGTTTCACGCCAGACGTAGCCAAAAAATATTCCGTATCCGATATGATTACAGGATGGGGAGTTACAGAAGGAGTACGCCACTATTATTCGCTATGGGGCGGTACCATGAACCACAAAACAGCCATCATACAAGGATGGGGAAATGTGAGTGCAGCAGCAGCATTTTACCTGGCCAAGCACGGAGTAAAAATAATAGGAATCATAGACAAAGAGGGAGGCCTCATCAATAAAGCAGGCTACTCACTCGAAGAAGTAACAGAAATGTTTACCCAAAGAAAAGGGAACAAGCTAGATCCAGCTACCGAAGGATTCATGCCGTTTAGTGACGTGAATGCACAGATTTGGAGCCTGGGCGCAGAAATATTTATACCGGGTGCTGGGAGCAGGCTAGTGACCAAAGAGCAAGTAACCAGTTTAATAGATGGGCAATGCGAAGTAATCAGTTGCGGTGCAAACGTACCCTTTGCAGACAAAGAAATATTCTTGGGTGAAATATCCATGTATGCCGATGCAAACATAGCGGTGATTCCAGATTTCATAGCCAACTGTGGCATGGCACGTACGTTTGGTTTCTTAATGAGCGAAAAAGGAGAAGTAGATGATGTAGCCATACTCAAAGATGCATCCGAAATCATTGGCAATATGATGCGGCGGGTACACCAGTTCAACCCAAGATCAACGGGACTAAGCCGCAAGGCACTGGAAATGAGCCTTACAGACCTAGTAGATACAGGAGATGCCAGCCACAGAAGAGGTTTAGGCGGAATGGCCTAGCTGCTCCCTCAGTGAAGGATGTATCCATCCCCTAAAGGACAGCAGTAAAACACCAATACCAACTACAAAAGGGAAGCAAAGGCTTCCCCTTTGTAGCTCAAAAAAAGCAGTATCATAGCTGCCATGCAGGGCCCTTACCTGCAACAAACTCAATTTCTCAAAAAGGGAATCGTAGAATAGAAAATACAGCCGTTATATACCTGTTTACCTGCTACTTATGCTCCGCATAAAGGCTGAGAAGCAAATAACCCAAAATGGGAAAATAAGGCAAAAAAAACAATACATGCAAGGTGTGATTTATTGATTATCAATGAATTACTTAAAAATAGGCGCTACGGCATTGATTTTGCGCGCGTACCATCGCGCGGTAAATCGATAACTAAAAAAGGCATGAAAAACAGACACACAAACAACTATTTTTTTTCTAGGATGCTGTTTTTTGGGATATGCACCTTCCTTTTTATCCTGAATTCTTCGGCCCAAAAGTGGACAGAGACCGCAAAAAGGACTGTCACAGATTTCAAGGTTGCCCCCATTTCAGATAGAAACAGCATTGATCGATTTGGCCACGGAATTGCCATCAGTGGCGACTATGCCATCTCTGGCGCCTACACCGCAGACCACGATGCCCGGGGTATGGCATCAAAATCAGATGCCGGATCTGCCTACATCTACAAACACACCGCAGGAACCTGGACCCTAGAAGAAAAGATCGTCGCTAGTGATAGAGGAGCAAATGATCTCTTCGGGGTTGCTGTCGCCATCAGCGGTGATTATGCCATCGTAGGAGCCGTCGGAGAAAGTCACGATACCCTCGGAGGAAGTTATAGCGCGTCTGCAGGATCTGCCTATATCTTCAGGCGAATAAACGGTGTATGGGAAGAACAACAAAAAATCGTAGCCTCCGATAGACATTCAAGCGACGAATTTGGATCTTCCGTTGCCATTAGCGGAGATTATGCAATTGTTGGAGCCTGGAAAGAAGACGAGGACACCGCGGGAGGCGCTATGTTGTCCGAAGCAGGATCTGCCTATATCTTCAAACAAACTGCAGGGGTATGGGAGGAGCAAACTAAAATCGTACCCGGCAGTAGAAAGTCGGGTGATCGCTTTGGATGGTCCGTTGCTATAAGCGGAGACTATGCTGCTGTAGGAGCCCTAATGGAAGACGAAGATGCCAATGATACCAATGTGGTCGATCAAGCAGGATCGGTGTATATCTATAAACAAACCGCTGGTGTCTGGGCCCAACAACAAAAAATCGTAGCCGCCGATAGGCAGTCAGGAAATCAATTTGGCCACGCAGTAAGCATGAGCGGAGACTATATTGCCGTAGGATCCCACCAAGATACGTATGATGCCATTGGAGGCGGTATTAATGAACCCAATTCAGGATCTGCGTATATCTTCAAACAAACCGCAGGCGTATGGACCCAGCAACAGAAAGTAGTAGCCTCCGATAGAAGGACTGGTGCGCGCTTTGGGTATTCAGTAGCGGTAGACGGTGACTATCTTGCGGTAGGTGCGTACACGGAAAGACGCGATACCGGCGGGGGCAATGATATGAGCAGCGTAGGAGCGGCCTATATCTTCAAACAAACCGCAGGGGTATGGGCCCAACAAAACAAAGTGGTAGCATCCGATAGAGCTGCGTATGATAGATTTGGCAGTGCAATAGGGGTTGGCGGTGGCTATGTGATCGTCGGAGCGCCACTAGAAAATGTGGCCACAGGATCTGCCTATGCCTTTAAACAAATCGCAGGGGTATGGACAGAGACGCAGATACTGCTCGCACAAATAAATTTGGTAGCCGGACGAAAAGCGTACGATTACTTTGGCCATTCCGTTGCCATGAGCGGTGATTATGCCATTGTTGGAGCCTACCAAGAAGACGAAGATACCACCGGACAAAATACGCTCGCTGAGGCCGGATCAGTCGTCATCTTTAAACAAACCAATGGGGTATGGAGCGAGTACCAAAAACTCGTATCCTCCGATCGAGCAAGCGACGATCGCTTTGGGTATTCAGTCGCGATCGACGGCGACTATGCCATCATCGGAGCCACCGGAGAAGACGAGGATACCAGTGGAGGGAGCACCTTCACTACTGCCGGAGCAGCCTACATCTTCAAACATACGGCAGGCGTATGGATAGAGCAACAGAAACTCGTGGCCTCCGATAGGCAAGCAAGCGATGAATTTGGAGCATCTGTCGCCATCAGCGGCGAATACGCCATTGTAGGTGCCAACCGAGAAGACCATGACCTTATGGGAATAAATACAGCCTCGGATGCCGGAGCAGCCTATATCTTCAAACGAACAGGAACCGCCTGGACCCAACAGCATAAAATTATTGCCCCAGATAGAACGTCAAACGATCAATTTGGCTACGCCGTAGCCCTAGACGGCAACTACGCCGTTGTAGGTGCTTACCAACACAATTACGATACCAGTGGAGGCGGGCTGGCTGATAATGCAGGAGCCGTTTATGTCTTCCAACAATCGGGCGGTAGCTGGACCCAACAACAAAAACTCGTCGCCGCAGATAGAGCAGGTAGCGATAGATTTGGATGGTCCGTCGCTATCAGCGGCAACTATATCATCACAGCAGCAGACCATGAAGATCATGACACCAGTGGTGGCAGTACCGTTACAGATGCAGGATCAGCATACGTCTTCCAACAAGTGGCAGGCGTATGGACCCAGCAACAGAAACTCGTAGCCTCCGATAGAGGAGGTACAAGTGAGCGATTTGGCTATGCCGTATCCATCAACGGAGACCACATTATCGTCTCCGCACGCTTTGAAGATGAAGACGCCAATGGAGCCAATTTCTACTCTGCTGCAGGAGCAGCATATATCTTCGAACAGGTCGGCGGAACCTGGATAGAAGAACAAAAAATTGTACACTCCGATCGGGCAGCAGATGATTACTTTGGCTGGTCGGTTGCCATCAGTCAAGCAGGCGATGCACTGGTATCTGCCGTTTTTGAAGCGGAAGATGCCAACGGAGAAAATACACTAGCTGCCGCCGGATCAGTCTACTTCTTTGAAAGACCGCTATGCACCAGCGATGCACCAATTGCCCTCGTGCGGGATTCTACCTACACAGCCAGTTATTATGAGTCTGTGGCGGGGTGGACAAACTACTGTGCCGATGGCGGAGAGTTGTTACTATCCCTCAATACCCTGGGTAGTGGCGCCCGAATAAACGCGTCCGAAGTACAACTGAAACTTGGCCCAGACCCTACCTACAGCTACGGAGCAGCGGGCGGACTGATTATCAATACCGATGGATACATACTCATGGATCGCATCTGGGACATAAACCCCACCACACAACCCACCACCGGTAGCGTAGGCGTTCGCTTCTACTTCAGCAATGAAGAATACGACAGTGTCGTATCCTTGGCCAGTAAGCACGTCAATTCCATGGCAGTCGCCAGTCCAACGACGGTTACATCTCCCCACAATTTAGAATTTTATAAAGCCACCAGTGGCCCCGCTTTTGCCCGCCCACATACCGTTAGCGGAATACGCTTGTACGACAGTACCACAGCAGCACTTACCGCATGGACCTATACGGCCGTAGGCGCCTACCACCAAGCCGAATTTTTGGTGTCCTCCTTCTCAGGCGGTGGCGGAGGTGCAGGAGCCAACGGTGCTCCCCTTCCCACCGCATTAATCGATTTTCATGGCGAGTGGCTCAATGCATCTACCGCCAAACTCGTGTGGAACACCGCCACAGAAATCAACAACAGCCATTTCGAACTGGAACGCAGCACAGACGCGCAGCACTGGGAGCATATTGCCCACCAAGCATCCAAAGCAGTCAATGGAAACGCCCACCACCGCATAGAATATACCCGAGTAGATGCGGGTCTTCCCCTACCGCAAGAGCAGTTCTACTACCGCCTACGCCAAGTCGATGTAGCAGGAACCACCACTACCTACGACCCCATTGTCTTGCGCAGAGAACAAGGAGGAGTACAAAACGCATTGGCCGCCGTACTGCTGTATCCCAACCCATTCCGCGGTGAGCTC
>CAJXIQ010000011.1 GCA_913054375.1 uncultured Bacteroidota bacterium | reverse complement strand
CGTTCTTGGTAGCCATTCTCTCTCTGAAACCGTGCTTGTTTCTTCTCTTTCTTCTACTTGGTTGGAATGTTCTTTTACTCATCGTAATATATTTTTATGCTCTGAAGCGTATTTTTCTTAAAGGCTTGCAAAAGTAATGTTTTTCACAAATAATACCATCCATTGCTATTCATTTTCTAAAATATTCTTTGCCTCGGCCATTTTGAGATGCTCACCTGTTCCACTACTCAGCCATTCCAGGTTCAGACTTACTCATTTCCTCTGATGGACTCTTGGAGGAATATCTATATTATCGATTTATTATCAGATATTTATGTATTAAATAGTGCGTAGATGTCTGCGGTATTTCATCTTGTTTTTCACTAGTGTCGCTTTTGCTGGGTCCGGTTTATTCTTCCTATCATAGTGGGAAAATAGAACGTCCGATTCTTCTTATTTTATTTTATTCACGATCAGACATCAACTTTTTGACCGTTCTGACGTCCATTTGTAAAAGAACTTTGGTAGGGTGTTAACGTTGCGGGCAAGGTGATTTTCCTACTTTAACGTGGGAGGTCCTGTAGCTGATCGTTCCGCATTAGCGCTACCTACGCAGTTAAATACTCTTCATTTGCCCATCAAAGCTTCAATCTCATCGACCTCTATGGGCATTCCTGCCTCATCCATCATATCAATAGGACCATTTTCGGTGATGAGTATTTGGTTTTCTATGCGCACACCTATGCCTTCCTCAGCTATATAGATTCCCGGCTCACAGCTAAATACCATTCCAGCTTGCATGGGTTCGTATCGCATGCCACTATCGTGTACGTCTATTCCTAGGAAATGACTAGTGCCATGCATAAAGTATTTTTTAAGAGCAGGCCAAGCTGGGTCCTGATTTTGGATGTCTTCATCTGTAAGTAGTCCCAACCCTATAAGCTCTTCTTGCATCAGGAGTTCTACTTCTTTTTGGTATTCCATGAGCATAGTACCTGGTACTAGCTTAGCACGAGCAGCTTTCATTACGCGCAATGTTGCGTTATACACCTCCTTCTGACGTGGGGAGAATGTACCATTAGCAGGGAGGCATCTGGTCATATCACTGGCATAGTTGGCGTAGTCTACTCCACAGTCTACCAAGATAAGGTCTCCGTCTTTTACTTCGTCCTTGTTCTCTATGTAGTGAAGGGTACATGCATTTTTACCAGCAGCCACTATGGGTTCAAAACTGAATCCACTAGCTCTATTGCTTAAGAAAGTATGTGCAAGGTTGGCTTCTATTTCGTACTCGCCCATACCTGGTGTGGTTGTTTCTAGTATGCGTAGCAATCCTTTTTTGGATATCTGAACTGCTTCACGCATTACTTCTAACTCTAGTTCCGTTTTAGTACCTCTGAGTTGGTTTAGTATTTTGCCCGCCCGTTTGTAGTTGTGCATTGGGTAAAGCTCCATTATTTCTTTGGCAAAGTCTATGGCTTTGGTAGGTGATTTCGGGCTAAATCTATCGTTCTCATTCAGGGGTAGATAAACATTATCTGCCATATTGATGACTTGGCGAAGCTGCTGCATGTAATCATTGTTCCAAAAAACGGAAGCCACACCGCTTGTAGCTGTAGCATCTGCTTTGGTGTATTTGTATCCGTCCCAAACGGCAATTTTTTCATTGGTTTCTACCAAGAAGAGACATTCTCTGTACGCAGGAATAGGGCAATCGGGGAAAAGTACGAGTACACTATCTTCTTGGTCTATACCGCTTGCCCAAAAGATATCTGAATTTTGTTTGAATTTAAAAACAGCATCTCCATTCCAACTGTATTGGTAGTTGCTATGAAAAATAGCGATACTATTTGGCTCCATTTGAGCTATAAAGCGTTTTCTGTTTTCAATAAAAATCTGCTTATTCAGTCTTGGGTATTTCATTTGCGTGCTTATCTATTTTTTTAATGGCCAAATGTTGTTCGACAACAAGATAATTTAACCTTTGGTGTTGTCTCGGTTCATTCTATGCAAACTTACGGATTTGCAGTAACTAGTTCAGAGTAAGGAGCGAAAAGTTATAGATTGCTATAAAAGATTTGTAATTTCACATTACCGCCGCGCTGTATGTACTTCTTACAAGTAGTTTAATTTAGAATGCGTGATTACACGATAAGAAATCCAATTGATTACCTTCGCAATCCAACGATTTTAAGATGGCAAAAACAACACAAGAACTATTGACAGCCTTAGGAGTAAAGGCTAAAAATGAAAGTATATGTACCGGTAGAGAGTGGGTCACTTCTCTAGGTACAGAGACGGTAGAAGTATTCACTCCAGTAACCGGCGAAAAGCTCGGTGAGGCGGTGTATGCCAGTGATAGCGAGTATGAGCACGTAGTGAAAAAAGCACAAGAAGCGGCTGCACACTGGAAAACAGTACCTGCTCCACTGCGTGGAGATATCGTACGTCAGTACGGTATAAAACTAAGACAACGCAAGAATGACCTTGGCAAGTTGGTGAGTCTAGAGATGGGCAAAAGTTACCAAGAAGGATTGGGCGAGGTGCAGGAAATGATCGATATATGTGATTTTGCTGTCGGACTTAGCCGTCAATTATATGGACTTACAATGCACAGTGAGCGACCAGAGCACAGAATGTATGAGCAATGGCATCCTGTAGGTTTAGTCGGGGTAATATCTGCTTTCAATTTTCCGGTAGCTGTATGGGCATGGAATAGCATGATAGCTACTGTATGTGGCGATGTGACTATCTGGAAACCAAGTGAAAAAACTCCCCTTACAGCTGTGGCTTGCCATAATCTGTTGCAGGAGGTAATTATAGAAAATGATTTGCCAGAAGGATTGTTTAACCTTGTGATAGGGGATTACAAAATAGGAGAGGCTATGGCCAAAGACAAGCGTGTGCCGCTTATTAGTGCTACCGGCAGTACTCGAATGGGTCGAAGAGTGAGCCAAGTAGTGGGTGCACGCCTAGGAAAGTCTTTGCTTGAACTTGGCGGAAACAACGCTATGATTATCAGTGAGAATGCCAATTTTGAGAATGCTCTTGTTGCAGCGGTTTTTGGCGCAGTAGGTACGGCGGGGCAGCGATGCACTAGTACGCGTAGAGTGCTTATTCAAGAATCTGTATTTGAAGACTTTAAGAAAAAAATGGTGAATGCCTACGGACAACTTAGAATTGGTGATCCATTAGATGAAAACAACCACGTAGGGCCGCTTATTGATAAAGCTGCGGTAGCTTCATTTGAAAATGCAGTAAAGGCAGTAGAAGACCAAGGTGGACAGGTATTGACAGGTGGCGAGGTACTTACTGGCAAAGGATACGAGAGCGGATGCTACGTGAGACCATGTATAGCAGTAGCTCGCAATCATTTTGAGATAGTGCAAGAGGAGACATTTGCTCCCATTGTATATCTAATACCCTTTAAGACCATAGATGAAGCTATTATCATGCAAAACGATGTAAAGCAAGGATTGAGTTCTGCTATATTCACAGATAGTCTTCAAGAAGCAGAAAGATTCCTAAGTGCTGCGGGTAGCGATTGCGGTATAGCAAACGTTAATATAGGTACAAGTGGTGCTGAAATAGGAGGAGCATTTGGTGGAGAAAAAGAAACGGGTGGCGGTCGCGAGAGTGGTTCTGATGCGTGGAAAGTATACATGCGGAGACAGACCAATACAATAAACTACGGTAAGGGTTTGCCGTTAGCACAAGGTATCAAGTTTGATTTATAATAAAATTGTATTTGCTGCCCCATAAGGCAAAAGCCCGAGTATCATTTGATACTCGGGCTTTTTTGTTTAAGTGTTTTTGTAGGGCAGTTATTCTGAGTGGATGTCCCAGTACTGATAGAGCTTATTAACGAGCATATCTTCTTCTGCTGCTATTGTATCATCTGCTTTTACCAGTTTTAGGGCAAAATCAATCAATTCCAGACGCTCTTCTTCTGTTGAATCTGCATAAAAATCTTCAGCACATTTTTGTAATAGAATAGGATAGTCATCCATTGACGTAGTACTAATTTCCTCTGTTGCAGATTCAAGATTTCCTCCTAACGGAAAGTTATGAGCTACATAGTCTACGATTACCTTTCCTTCGCTAGCATCAAAATCACCATCTACTTCAGCAAGTATGTTTAGTATTTGGAATCCAGCAATATCTTTATTTTTTCGGGCCATGGTGTGCTATAATTATAGCAACGTTATTGTTTTTTTTTGGAATTGAGGTTATGCTAGCCCAAAGTTATTATAACCGCTTGCGTTCGTTTATTTTTTTAGAGTGCATAAGAGTTCGATGGCGTAAAGCACAAGTTCCTGATATCTTTAGGTAGCCAGGTGACGTTTACTTGCGAGGGGTTCAGGGGTGTACGTGATTTTCGTATTGCAAGCCGCAAAAGAAGTTTTGTGTTGCAGGCATTGGCGTCCGATATTGTTTATTTTTGACGGTATGCGTTTAGTCACAATTGTTTTTTGTTTAGTTAGTATGCTATCCAATGCTCAGGATTTTGGAGCAACTTTACTTGCGAGTGCAAATTTTAGCCAAGTAGATGGGGACCAGCTCGGTGGATATAATAAACTGGGAGCCAATTTCGGGATTCAGATTAATAGAGAAATTAACGATGATTGGGAAGCTGCTTTTGAGATACGTTTTAGTATGAAAGGGGCGAAAAAAGTAATCGACCCAGAAATACCACAGCCAACCCTAAAGTTGAGTTATCATTATGTGGAAGTGCCTCTTTTGGCAAAGTATACCAAGTACAACAAGGTGACGCCCTACGGTGGACTTAGCATAGGTGTAAACGTATTTAATGAACGAAATGACAATGGAATCACTTCGGAGGAGGAAGCGTTGCAGCCAGTAGAGGTAGGCTTTGTAATAGGAGCTACGTATCACCTTACAGAAAAAATTGGCATAGACTTACGCCATTCCTATTCGGTTGTAAGCATCCGTGATTATCCTATCAGGGTAAATAGTCCTACGGTTTTTGGCAGAGCAGGGTGGTACAACCGTCTTTTTACTGTAGGTCTTACGCTCAACTTAGGCAAATAGTCCGAAGATTGAACTCAGAGTAGTAGCACGCTTATTTTTGGGGCATGTTTTTAACATGCAAATCTCTTTGTGGGAATGGGATCTCAATGTTATTTGCCCTAAATGCTTCGTCTATCATGAAGCGAAGATCACTTTTCACTTGTTCTATAACAAACAATTGATTGGTCCAAAAGATCAATTCAAAGTCCAGACTAGACTCGCCAAAATCTTTAAAAAGAATGAGCGGTGTTGGGTTGGTAATTACTTTGCTGTGTTTCCAAGCAGTTTCCGACAGAAGTTTTTCTACGAGCTTAACGTCTGACCCATAGGCTACACCGACTTTAATACTAAAACGTGTTATAGTATCGTTCGAACTCCAGTTGATAAGCTTCTCACTTACGAGTTTATGATTTGGGATAATCATGGCTATCCCATCCCTAGTTTCTACTATGGAAGTACGTAAACCTATTTCTTTCACAAGCGCTACTGTATCATCCACTTCTACCACGTCGTTTACCCGAATAGAGGGTTCTACGAGCAGAATTACACCAGACACAATATCGTTGGCCACCTGCTGTAGACCAAGACCTATACCGATAAGCAGCGGAGCTAGAGCTAAAAAACCAGTCCAGTTGACTTTTAGCGCCATAAGTGCTAGAACAACAAATATGATGATGAAAATGTATTTTGAAATGCGGATGATGGCAAATTCTCTTCCGGTGTCTAGCCTACCTGCTTTCACAGCTTTACGGGCTAGCTTTTTGGTCCATCGGTACACAAACCAGATGAAAAAACCAGATAAGATGACAGAGAGAAAACTACCCAAGGTAATGGGATCGCTTTTGCCAAATTGCCAAATCGAGTAATCGAGTATATCTTTCATTTATCTGCTGTTAAGGCTTTGTTGTCGTAAACTAATGCAAAGTAATCGTTTCCTAGGTCTAGGTAGCCGTATTCGTAGCAGAAATAATACGTTTTTTCTGCTTTGGTGGTGTACGTATTGGTGAAATATGAAAAACTAAAGCCCAAGCGACTCAGCTCAGTTTTTTTTACTTTAATGGATTTCTCCATAGGACAAAGTTCTTCTAAGATGCTACGGTTTTTTTTTATCGTGCGGTTTACCTTACGGATGTAGTTGTTGGATACCGCGTTTTGGGTATTATTATGCTCGTTACGGCATTGATTATCGCAAAATTTCTTATCAGCACGACCGTGTATGGGTTTTTGGCATTGAAGGCAAACTCTAGGCTCCATTGTACAAAGATAAACCAGCAACTAGTATTTTTAAAATAAATGCAGTTGGGCACTGGTGTCTGTTTTGTACATTGGGGTCTTGAGTGGTTTGGGTTTTGCAGTAAGATGATACTTTTGTTTGGCGAGCCGTACTTGTTGGTTTATGGATTCGGCTAAGACACCTACACCGCTCATTCGCTCTCCAAAAGTGCTATTACTTAGTTTGCCGCCTTGTGCTTCTGCAATGAGGTGCATTACTCTAGATGCTTTTAGCGGGAAGGTTGCCTGTATCCAATCTTCAAAGAGGAGTGCGATAACACCATTGAGTCTGACCATAGAATGGTCCAGTGATACGGCTCCTGCTTGGCTTACAGCCTCGCAGATTCCAAATATTTCATCGCTATTTAGTCCAGGGATAATTGGAGCAAGCATTACGTGGGTGGGTATGTTGTGCTTGCTTAGTTTTTGAATGGTTTTAAGTCTGTTGCCCGCCGAGGAGGTGCGCGGCTCCATAGCCCTACGAAGCTCCTCGTCTAGCGTAGTGATAGATAGGTGTACGTGTACAAGATTTTTGGCAGCGAGCTGCTCTAAGATATCGATGTCGCGGCATACTAGTGCATTCTTCGTGATGAGGCTTACCGACTGGTTGTGGTCCAAGCAGATCTGTAGTAACTCTCGGGTGATACCGTATGTTTTTTCTGCGGGTTGGTAACAATCTGTATTACCGCTGAGTACGATAGTCTCGCCATTCCAACTACGGCTTTTTAATTTCTTTTTGAGTAGTGCAGGTGCGTTTTTCTTTACAAGTATATTTTTCTCAAAATCGGTACCGGCACTATAGCCCCAGTATTCGTGTGTGATACGCGCATAGCAGTAGGTACATCCGTGCTCGCACCCTTGGTAGGGGTTCATGCTCCATCCGCCAGGAATATCGGGACTATCTACTTTATTGAGTATGGTCTTGGGATGTACCTCAGAAAATTGTGTGGTGTTGTCACTACCAAAAAAATCTTCATCAAAATAAGACCCATCCCAAAAATCCTCTACCACTTTAGTTTGGAAGGGGTTTGGAGTGTTGAGTAAAATGCCACGGCCCTTTACATTCTTCGGTATGATAATATTGTTATCCAAATCGTTGACTACAGTATAGGCCAAATAGTTGAAATAGCCAAAAAGTGGATGGCTGTACGTTAAGATAAGGAATTATAGTGAACGTAGGGTCAGGTGAGTCTGCCCTTGAAACAGGATCCTTACAAACGGTGACAATGGATTCTCCACGGCTCCGTTTACGAAACACATAATTATCGCTCTTTTAACTCCCTCCAAAAACCCTTGAAACCGTCTTTGGTGAGCATTTTTTTGAATTCTTGCCAAAGTGTTGATTTTTGCGGTGGGGTGGGGGTAAGTTTTTTGTACTCTTCAGGCTCGCGTGAGTCTATGGTTTTTACGCCAAGTAGGTCGTCGCTGTACTTGAAACGCTCTCTTGCTTTGGCTGTAAAGCCTAATTTTTGTTCAGCTAGGCCCAAATTGTTGAGTATAATGGCATCGTCTGGGTCTAACTCCAGCGCTTTGGTATAGTCGTCTACACTGCCTTCTGTATTGCCTATTTTGTCGCGTATGTATGCTCTACAGCTGTAGTAGTAGGCATTGTCTGGCTCCATTTCTATGGCCTGATTAAAATCCTGTATGGCGTGTTTGAATCGCAAATTGAATTTGCATACACCGCGTTCTACATAATATTCTGCTGCATCGGGGTATTTGGCGATGAGCAAGGTCCAAATATCCATGGCTTTCTCCCACTCCTTGTTTTTCTGGTAGGCAAATGCAAGCATAGGTCGTGGCTCATTCTTTTTGAGCTGCTTTATTACTGCAGCATAATTCCCTTTATCAAATAGCGATTGAATATCCATATGTTTAAAACAACTTAGGTACAAAAATGATTGCGGCAATTATCAAGGCATAAAGAGAAGAGACGAGTACAAATCCTGCTGCAATATCTTTAATGACTGCTATCTCTGAATCTTGCTCGGTAGTGATTTTATTGCACAGCTTTTCTATCGTTGAGTTTATCATCTCTGATACAATGACGATTGTGACCGCCGATGCTACCCCCAACCACTCTGTTGCTGCAATACCTACGTACGCTCCAACAACACACGCTGCTGTAGCTGCAGTTAGGTGCAACTTGGCATTTCGCTCTGTTCTCACGAAAGATACAATACCAGAAATGGCATACCCAAAGGCATGGATGTAGGTCTTTAGCATGGACACAAAGATAGGTATATTACGAATCGGAGTATATTCGTCTTTCGAATAATAATCCAATGAGCGTTGAACAAGATTTAAGAGATAGAGGAAGCGATAGTTGTGAGTTGTGTGGAGGTAAAGCAGGCCTTGTGGTTTATGCGGTTGCTCCCAAAGATAATAGTTCTGCAGACCACTGCGTAATGGCGTGTGAAACATGCAATAACCAATTGACCAATCCGGATACGGTAGAAGTAAATCACTGGCGATGTCTTAATGATAGCATGTGGGCAGAAGCCAACGCTGTTAAAGTTGTAGCATGGCGTATGCTAAACAACCTAAAGGGAGAAGGGTGGCCAGCAGATCTGTTGGATATGATGTACATAGACGAAGAGACGCTTATTTGGGCCAAAGAGGGTTTCGAAGATGCTCCCATAAGTGGGGTTATGCATAGAGATAGTAATGGAGTAGTTCTAGCTGTAGGAGATTCTGTAGTGCTTATAAAAGACTTGCATGTAAAAGGCAGTAGTATGATTGCCAAGCGAGGAACTGCTGTGCGCAATATCCGTCTAGACCCAGAGAACGAGTCCTTTATTGAGGGCAAGGTTGAAGGACAGACAATCGTTATAATCACGGAGTACGTGAAGAAAACGTGAGCGTCTAGAGCAATCCTCTCGTTTAATTTCGAGGGATAGATTAACCGTATCTGTCTATTTTTTCTTAAAGTTATTGATAGCGTTTTTGGTGAAGTCGGAAAGTACAAGCTGTCCGCTCATGGCAGCACGTTCAGCAAGGAGCGTGTCCCAATCTTCCGTTCCTCTCCAGAAGACTTGTTTGAGCAACCGCATCGCTTCGGGGTTGCTGTTTTTTAGCTTGTTGGCAAGTGTGCTAATAGCGGTATCCATCTCTTCTGCAGTGTTAAAAATGTCTGCATATAGTCCTTTGGTTCGTGCCCATTCTGCTGTTTGCCACTCGGTAGCGTCTATGGCAAGTTGACTCATTGCAGACAATCCTATTTTACGTTCTACGGCGGGTCCTACTACAAAAGGCCCTATGCCCACAGCAAGTTCGCTTAGTTTTACAGCAGCATGCTTGGTAGCTAGGGTATAATCAAAGGATGCAGCGAGTCCTACTCCACCACCTACGGCTTTGCCTTGTATGCGGCCAATAATCAGTTTGGGGCATTTTCTACAGGCGTTGATCACATTAGCAAAGCCAGAGAAAAATACCTTTCCTACTTCAAGATTCTGAATGGCGACTAACTCGTCAAAACTAGCTCCTGCACAGAAAGCTCGCTCACCAGCACTTCGCACTATGATAACCGCGGCATCGTCGTTAGTGCCTAGTTCAGTAATAGTGTCAGCAAGCCTATCGAGTACCTTTCCGGGAAGTGAATTGCTGAGTGGGTGGTGAAACTCTACGGTGGCTACACCGCTTTCTATGCTATATTTTACGTCTCCTTGATTTACTGCGTTCATATTATAGTTCATCCTTTTGATTTTTTTTCTTCACCATCGTAAGAATAGTAGCTAGAGCCACTGTATCGCCTGTCTCATCGTATACATCTACTAGGAATTTTACAATACCTTTGGCTACATCGTCTTCCGACTTTTTTTCTTGGTTTATTTTCTCTTTGCACGTAAAACGTACACCGATGGTCGCTCCTGGATATACGGGTTTGGTGAACCTACATTCGTCTAGTCCGTAGTTGAGTAATACCGGGCCTTTCTTAGCATCGACAAAAAGCCCTGCAGCTTTACTAAGTACGAAATACCCATGAGCTACTCGTCCTTCGAAGGTGGTTCCTTCTAACGATGTTTCATCCATATGAGCGTAGAAATTATCGCCACTTACATTAGCAAAATTTACGATGTCGGTGACCGTAATGGTATGTTTGGCTGTGATTACAGTTTCACCTACCTCTATATCTTCAAAATATTTTTTGAACGGATGAACGTCTTTCTCTTTGTATACCCCGCCGTACTGGTAGCGTTGTGTGATTTCAGTCAACATACTTGGATGCCCTTGTATAGCCGTACGTTGCAGGTAGTGCTTTACACTTCCTATGCCACCGAGTTCTTCGCCGCCTCCAGCTCTTCCGGGTCCACCATGCATAAGCTGTGGCATAGGAGACCCGTGTCCTGTACTTTCTGGAGCAGATTCCTCATTGAGCACGAGTATTCTGCCGTGGTAAGCTGCCGCTTCTACGGCATATTCTGTAGCTATGTTCACATCTGAAGTAGCGATGGTACTCACCAGTGAGCCTTTGCCCATTTTGGCAAGTTCTACAGCTTGGTCTATGCCGTTGTAAGGCATCAAAGTGCTTACCGGCCCAAAGCATTCTATGTCGTGACTATCTGTATTGTTAAACGGATCGTCGTTTAGCATAAGGATAGGAGCAAGAAAAGCTCCTTTGCTTTTATCCGCACCGATTACGTCAAACTTATCCAAGTCTCCAACTACTATCGGAGTCTTTTTCGCCATTTCGACTACTCTATTTCGCACTACATCGAGTTGAGCTCTATTTACGATAGCACCCATGCGTACACCTTCTGCTGCAGGATCACCTAAAGTTGTTTGTCCGAGACTTTTGCCCAAGGCTATTTGTACGTCTTCTAGGTATTTCTCTGGCACCATTATTCTACGTACAGCAGTACATTTCTGTCCTGCTTTGGTAGTCATCTCTCTACGTATTTCTTTTATGAATATAGCGAAATCTGTAGAGCCTGGAGCGGCATCTTCTCCCAGTATAGCAGCGTTTAGACTGTCTGCTTCCATATTGAAAGGAATAGCATTTTCGATGATGTGCGGCATACTTTTCAGCATTCTACCGGTCTTTGCAGAACCCGTGAAAGTTACTAGGTCTTGCGAGCCAAGTGAATCTATAATGCCGTGTCCTTTACCACAATCGAGCTGTATGGCACCCTCTGGCACTAGGCCGCTGGCTACAATATCTTCTACCATAGCTTGGGTAAGGTAAGAGGTGATTTCAGATGGTTTTACGATGGCTGGTACTCCGGCTAATAAGTTCGCACTTAGTTTTTCTAGCATTCCCCATATTGGGAAATTGAATGCATTAATATGTACCACCACACCTTGCTTTGGGCTCATGATATGCTGCCCTACAAAAGTGCCGTTGGTACTTATCTTGGCCGTGTCGCCGTCTACATAAAAGCGTTGGTTGCCCATCTGCCTACGCATGCTTGCATAGGTGAATAGCGTTCCTATTCCGCCATCTATATCTACCCAGCTATCTCCTTTGGTAGCCCCACTAAGGTAGCTAATATCGTAGTATTTTTTCTTTATACTATCCAGATGAAGTGCAAGTTTCTTAAGCATATAGCCGCGCTCGTAGAATGTCATTGCACGCAGTGCTTTACCCCCTACTCGGCGGGCGTAGTCTGCCATCTCTTCGTAGTCTAGCCCTGCGCTACTTGCAGTACTTATGGGCTGTCCTGTTATGGCATTATGCTGTACAAATCCCTCTCCTTTGTGCTCTTGCCAGTGACCGTTGGCGTAGTTTTTTAGTTTGTTTGACATGGCTATTTGTGTGCTTTGGGCAAATGTAATAATAGTTGGGTAAGGGAGAGATGGTAAAACAAGAGGAAATCTATAACAACGTCGAGTAGGGTCAGGATTATCTGTTTATCTATTCTTGCACCATGTCTTACAAACTACTGTGTACCGATATAGACGGTACATTACTCAATGCAGATAGAGAACTAGCACCAGAGACTATCTCAGAGTTTAAGCGAATAAAAGAGGGTTGTACTATTGTTTTAGCTTCTTCTCGTATGCCAGATGCTATGCGTCACTTGCAAGCTGAAGTAGGTATTCAAAGCAGTCCTTTGATTGCCTATAACGGAGGGTTGGTGCTTGATGGGGACAAAGTGCTGAGTAGTACAGAAGTGGGTTTTGCAGAAGTAAAAAAGATAGCAGAGCTAAGTGAAGGGACAGCGATCCACGTCAGTATTTATAACAATGACGAATGGTTTGTTCCGGCTATGGACTATTGGGCAAATAGAGAGGCGAGCAATACCAAAGTAACTCCACAAGTACGTAGCGTAGCGGAGACACTAGCAGCCTATGGTGCAACAAATAGAGGAGCTCATAAGGTAATGTGTATGGGGCCGGCTGAAGAGATAGCCGTACTATATGCTAGCTTAATAGAGCAACTAAACGATGATCTGCACGTATATAAATCTAAGGACACATACTTAGAAATAGCGAGTAAAAAAATATCTAAAAAATCGGCCATAGCTACTTTACTGCAGCATAAATATCCAGATCTCAAATGGGAAAATATTATAGCTTTTGGAGATAACTACAACGATATGGAAATGCTTGAGGCCGTAGGTATGGGTGTAGCTGTAGGCAATGCCAAAGAAGAAGTGCTAGCAATGGCAGATCATATTACTACTGGAAATAAAGAAGGTGGCGTGGCTAAGGCAATAAACAAATTAATGTAGCCAACTGCAGTTGGTTCTTTTATCATGAAAAGGCTAGCTTTGTAGCGGCGTAATATTTTTTGAGTAACGAAAATAAAAACACAATGGACACAAATACAATAAACCTCCCCAAGTTATACGACGAAGCCCAAGACTTTATGCCACTGTTCGGTACAGATTATATAGAATTTTATGTAAGCAACAGTAAGCAGGCAGCTCATTTTTACAAAACAGCATTTGGTTTTCAGGACTTAGCTTACTCTGGGTTAGAAACGGGCATGTCGGATAGAGAAAGTTACGTGCTTGTTCAAGATAAAATTAGAATTGTACTGACTTCTCCTCTCAAAAGTGGTACCGATATAGGTAAACACATAGATGCTCATGGTGATGGCGTGAAAGTAGTTGCTCTATGGGTTCCAGATGCTACTAAGGCATATGACGAAGCAATAAAACGTGGTGCGAAGCACTACATGTCTCCAGTAGAAGAAAAGGATAATCATGGTAGCGTAGTTCGTTCTGGAATATATACGTATGGTGAGACGGTACATATTTTTGTAGAAAGAGATGAGTATAAAGGAATATTCTTGCCCGGATACAAGGAGTGGAAGACTACGTTTAACCCATCTCCGGTAGGGCTACAGTATGTAGATCATATGGTTGGCAATGTAGAGCTTGGTGAGATGATGACATGGTGCAATTTTTATAAAGAGGTATTGGGCTTTGCTCAAATAGTGTCATTTGATGATAAAGATATTTCTACGGAATACACTGCTCTCATGAGTAAGGTGATGAGTAACGGAAACGGTAGAATCAAGTTCCCTATAAATGAGCCTGCAGATGGAAAGAAAAAATCGCAAATAGAAGAGTACTTAGATTTTTATGAAGGGCCGGGGGTACAGCACATAGCGGTTGCTACAGATGATATCATTGGTACGGTTAGAGAATTGCAATCGAGGGGTATAGAATTCCTCAGAGTCCCAGATAATTATTATGACGTATTGTTAGATAGAGTTGGTGAGATTGATGAAGATATCGCTCCGTTGCGTGAATTGGGTATCTTGGTAGATAGAGATGACGAAGGATATTTACTTCAAATTTTTACAAAACCAATAGAACCTCGTCCTACTTTATTCTTTGAGATAATTCAACGAAAAGGAGCAACATCATTTGGTAAAGGGAATTTCCAAGCTTTGTTTGAAGCGATAGAACGGGAACAAGAATTAAGAGGAACACTATAAGACCTATTTCAAAAAATTGAAAAAATAAAATGGCTGAGAGTTTACTTTCAGCCATTTTTGTTAGAAGAAAAGATGAAACTAAAAATACAAAAAGCAGCAGATATAGTGTGGGAAGCACATACGGCCAAGAGCACTGTGCCACCTGTTAGAGCTATTATTTCGGCTGATGATATAGATGCGGCGTATGCTGTACAAGAGATAAATGTGAAACGTAGAATGGCCAATGGAGAAAAGGTAGTAGGCAAGAAAATTGGCCTAACCTCTTTTGCAGTAATGAAGCAACTGGGTGTAGACCAACCAGACTATGGTGTACTTTTCAATACAATGGAAGTTCGGGGAGGAAAGCTTGCTTTCAGCGAGCTAGTACAGCCCAAAGCAGAGGCAGAAATAGCTTTTGTGATGGGTGAGGATTTGGAGGGGGATTTCAATATCACAGATCTCATAGATGCCATAGAATATGCCACGGTAAGTATAGAGATAGTGGGTAGTCGTGTAGCAGATTGGAATATTCGTATCACAGATACTATTGCAGATAATGCAAGTGCAAGTCATTTTATTCTGGGAGAAACTAAAGTAGATTTGGATGACCTAGATTTAGTAGATTGCCAAATGCAGTTGACTAAAAATGGTAAAGTAGCCTCCGAAGGAAGTGGGGCTGCATGTATGGACAATCCACTCAACGCAGCACTTTGGCTGGCACAGACAATGGCAAAGCAAGGGAATCCTTTACGCAAAGGAGAGGTACTACTCAGTGGAGCTCTAGGGCCAATGGTCCCTATAGCTCGTGGAGATATATTTGAAGCGACCATTGATGGTTTAGGTAGTGTTGCATTAGAAATAGAATAAGTTGTTTGTACCTATTATAGGTATACGGTGTGCGATCAAACATTGAACATTCTTATGCTGAGCGATACGGTAAAAAATAAAATTAACTCTTGCCATTGATAGTGGCGTTGAAATAGATTACGATGAAAAAGAAAGCGGCAATAATCGGAAGTGGAAATATAGGCACAGACCTGATGATAAAGATAATGCGTACTTCAGACGTGCTAGCAATGGGGTGCTTTGTGGGTATAGACCCGGCAAGTGATGGGCTATCCAGAGCAAAAGCAATGGGCGTAGAAATCTGTGCAACAGGTATAGATGGGCTCATCGAATTACCCATTTGGAACGAGATAGATGTTGTTTTTGACGCCACATCTGCCAAGGCACATCGGTACAACGTTGGTAAGATGGAAAAATTTCCAGAAAAGAAGATAGTAGATTTAACGCCTGCAGCCATTGGACCCTATTTTGTGCCAGCAGTAAATGGCGATAAGAGCCTAAGTAAAATACTGGGTCTGGATGTAGATTTATCCAAAAAAAACGGTGTAAATGTAAATATGGTAACCTGCGGAGGACAAGCAACTATTCCTATAGTAGCTGCAGTAAGTAGAATAGCTAAAGTACATTATAGTGAGATAGTAGCCAGTATAGCAAGCAAGAGTGCAGGACCCGGTACACGAGCCAATATAGACGAGTTTACCGTAACCACATCTGAAGCGATAGAGAAAGTAGGTGGGGCTACAAAAGGGAAAGCCATTATAGTTCTAAATCCAGCAGAACCACCATTGGTCATGCGCGATACAGTTTTTACGCTCAGTGACCAAGCAGATCGAGAAGAGATCCGAAAAAGCATACACGATATGGTGGTAGAAGTACAAAAATATGTACCTGGATATACGCTACATCAAGAGGTGCAGTTTGATGATATTCCAGAAGATAAACCGGTTTTCATAGAGGGAGTAGGGCATAAAAGTGGGTTGAAAACTACCGTGTTATTGCAAGTAATAGGAGCCGGACATTATTTGCCAGCGTATGCTGGGAACCTCGATATCATGACAAGTGCTGCATTAGCGGTAGGAGAAAAACTAGTAAAATAAAAATGGGAAAAAGAAGGATATACATTCAGGATGTAACGCTAAGAGATGGGATGCATGCTATCCGTCATCAGTACGGCAAAAAGCAACTAAAAAACCTAGCCATTTCACTGGATAAGGCTGGAGTAGATGCGATAGAAATTTCTCATGGAGATGGACTTAGTGGAGGCAGTTTCAACTACGGCTTTGGTGCACATACCGACTGGGATTGGCTAGAAGGTGTTGCAGCGGAATTAAATCATGCGGTGCTTACTACGTTGCTTCTTCCGGGCATTGGAACCATAGAAGATCTTAAAAAGGCGTATGCCTTGGGTGTGCGTTCTGTGCGGGTAGCAACGCATTGCACAGAAGCAGATGTGAGTAGGCAGCACATAGAAGCTGCTAAAAATCTAGGAATGGATGTGGGTGGTTTTCTGATGATGGCGCATATGAATGAGCCAAGTAAACTAGCAGAACAAGCTAAGCTAATGGAAAGTTACGGTGCAGATTGTGTATACGTGACGGATAGTGCCGGTGCTCTTATGATGGATGGAGTAGCAGATAGAATCAAAGCATTCAAGGATGTATTGGATACACATACAGAAGTAGGCATTCACTGTCACCATAACCTTAGTCTTGGCGTAGCCAATACCATTGTAGGTATGCAGCATGGTGCTACTCGTTTGGATGCGTCATTGGCGGGAATGGGAGCTGGAGCTGGGAATTGTCCCTTAGAGGTGCTTATTGCTGTACTCAACAGAATGGATGTAAAGACTAACTCAAATTTACTGAAGCTGATGGATTTAGCAGATGATGAAATTCGTCCATTGCAGGAGCGACCAGTGCGGGTAGATAGAGAGACGCTGAGTCTCGGTTATGCTGGAGTGTATTCTAGTTTCTTACTGCACAGTGAGCGAGCAGCTCAAAAATATGGACTCAATACTGCAGACATCTTACAGGAACTGGGTAAACGTAAAATGGTGGGCGGTCAAGAAGATATGATTGTAGATGTAGCATTGGATATGCTGAAAAGTAAATAGTGCTTTAACCGTGGTCCGTTGCAAATAAACAGGGTCCAGAATGTTAGTTTTAATGCGTATAGGTAGCTAAAAAGTAAAAGTATTTAATTTTGAATGACAAAGAAGGCTAGTGACACTCACTGGCCTTCTTTGTTTTAGAGGTCTTCCTTGAGTACATTTTTTACTCTTCCTACTTCTCCTGTTTCTAACATTACTTTTATACCATGCGTATGTTCGGTGGATTTAGTAAGCAATCGTTTTACAAATCCATGTGTAAGTTCGCCACTACGTTGGTGGTGCTTTTGTACTATTTCCACTTCTGCACCTATGGTTATGTTTTTTCTAAATTTTCCAGATAGCATTGTTGTACCACAGTTTGTGTACTTGTTCCGTGACAAAAGATGCCATATGCCATTGTTAAAGGATTATCAGCGATCAGATCGTCATTATTTCCTTTTCCTTGTTAGCAATAGTGTCGTCTATACGCTTGCCATATGCATCTATTACCTTTTGCACTTCTGCTTCTGTATCTTTGGCCATATCTTCTCCAAGTCCGTCTTTCTGAAGCATTTTTATCGTATCAATAGCATCTTTACGGGCACTACGTAAACCAATTTTACCATGTTCACTTTCACCTTTAGCTTGTTTTACCAGCTGCATGCGGCGTTCCTCTGTTAGAGGCGGCACATTTATGATTACTTGCTCACCATCATTCTGAGGGTTGAGACCAAGATTGGCATACATTATTCCTTTGCTTATTTCATCGAGCATGCCTTTTTCCCATGGTTTTACCATGAGCGTTTTAGCATCTGGCGTATTTACATTGGCGACTTGGCTAAGGGGCACTTTACTACCATAGTAATCTACCATTACACTATCTAGCATACTAGGTGTTGCTTTACCTGCTCTTAGCTTGCCTACCTCGGCTGCTACGTGGTCCAACGCTTTTTCACATGCTTCTTTCAATTCGTCTAATACTAATTTTATGTCCTCATTCATGAGCTACTGGTTTTTTATGCTGTTGCTGGCAAAGAAAATTAAATTCCACAACTGTTACAAGATTAATATTTTATAAAGATAGAGGGACATCATACATATACTAATCAAACTCACAAAAGCAGAATTAATGAATGTACTATCTTGCTTATATCGAAAGATAAATGATAACAATATACTTGCTGCCATAATTGTATACATCAATATGTCTAACTCAGCAGTAATGATAACCAACAACACTGAAAAAACCAGTTGTAATAGCATGGTGTAGTTCAAAATAATTGATTGGTTTGGGTACCTAAACCGATAGCTATTAAGCGAGAGAAAATGTATCGCTAAACAAATAAGAATGAAGGGAACCGTTAGTTTTATGACGATAGAATTAAAGACAGAATAATCCAACGACAGGGATGGGATAAGCTCCCATATCATATAGTCTAATTCCATCACAAATAGCAATCCCGAAATGGAAATAATAACCATCGCGAAGTACGTAAAACTAAGAATAAAGTGCCGCGGTTTACGTGTGCCTGCTTGGGCAAAAAGTATAAAAACGGGGAGCATCATCAGAAGACTAATATTACTAAAAGCTTGTGCGATACCCAAGAATACGCCAAAGTAAATCATATAGCTACTGGATAGCCTTGGGTATTCTCTACTCTCCAGGGCAAGGAACAAAGCTCCAAGAAAAACTGCTCCATATATGATATCTCCCATTCCAAGTTGAGGAATTAATAGGGCTGTGAGCGTGCAAAAGAGAACCAGTGGCAGGTTGGTGTTGATGCCGAGAATTCCAAATCTGAAGCACAGATAATTGAGCAAAAGACCTTCTGCTAATAAGAGGGCTAGCTTGGTAATCATAGTTATACTGCCATCGTCTATGATGAGACCAAATCCAGTTAAAATGGCCGTAGCGAGCAACACTGCTCCACCTATTTTCTCTGTGAGTAGTTTTATCAATTGTAGACTAGTTTGAGTAGGGCAAATCTCCTGTTTTTTGACGTAGGAACGATTACTTTCTTAGAAGAAACTTGTTTGGACTCAGAGGGTACTATTGCGACAAAATCTATTTCTGTTTTTAAGAGCTTCTGGCTTTTTTCCATTCCATTGTTGTAAATAGTGTGCTGCATGACCTCCCCAGAGCTACGGAGCTGATCATTGTAGATGAGTTGTATATACTTGGGGCCCGTATAAATCACTACGGAACTAAAGTACCCTCCGTCATTTACCGTAGTTTGGTTTTTAGTAATAAGCTTGTGCCAGTCCAGATAGGCGCTGTCATCGTAGTTGAGTACCAGAACCTCATTAAAATTGTAGATATTCTTTAATGTACTTTGGGGCAATCCATTTACAAGGATAATATCGTCTTCTGTTGCTATGTTTTTTTGCTCTGCAATAATGAGCATCCCCCCATCGGAACGAGGGATTGTTCGTAGTATGTAAAATCCTTCTGATACAGCGTCCTCATTTCGATCGTTGAGGGTTATTTCGTCTATCAGGTCAGTGCTAAATTTGCTCCAGACCAATTGGGGCGAGTCCTGTGGATTGCCCGGCGTGTAAAAAAGTGTTCCAACGATACCTCGCAGATTTTTTAAGCTATAAAAACTAGTTACTATAGCCTGATCTAGTTTTCTATTATAGGTTAGTTTTGGCGATTTTAAATTGACACTATCGGTAACTTGCCTCGCGTAAAGGGTTGAATCATGCAATGTTATCAAGTGAAAATTTGAGGTAGCATCTCTTTTTAGAGATTTAGGAGTGATACGGGCCAGAATGCTAATTGAGGATGTATTGGTAACCACAAGGTCCTGGAGTACTATTTTTGCATCCGGGTAGTTTAGGCTAAAGGTGTGCCCCTTGGTGGCCACTAACGCGTCTGTGAATATTCGGTAGTGAATAAGGGTATTGGGTGTACTGGATTTTTCCGTTGTCAGCACCAGTATCTTTTGCAAATCATCGCTTATTCTTACTCTAAAATTACCCCTATCACCATATTCCCTTGCGGTGGATGTAGCTAGTAATACAGGATCTCCCATTTCTATGAAATCAAAATCATACCATTGAGCAATAAGACGGTTTTCTTGATGCTGCCGGATATACTTCGCTTTGATTAATAAAATTCCCTTTGCGGTAATATATAACTTACTGAGCCTAGCCTTGCGCAGCTCTATATGGATACTTTTTTCAAACGTAAGTTGATGGTTAAAGCGTTCTAGAATAATGTTTTTGGTATAAAACCTATTGCGATAGCGAAGTAAATACGTGCCGTGCTGATTTTCTCCTATTACTTTGGTAAAAGTGGCACCACCCTTTAGTTTGATGGGATTACTCCATTCTAAAACTTGAGCTTGAGCAGCTAAAGTCCCTAGTATAAAAATGAGCAGGCAAAACCGTGATTTTTGGATGTATTTTTGCACCATACTTCGCGTATACAAAGAACGAAAATAAAAACGCAAATCATCTATTGAATTTTCACGTAAATAAGGACGCAGACTTAGAGAAGGCTATACTGATAGGAGTAGAGCCTAAAAACTTGCCTTTAAAATCAACGGTAGTCTATCTCGATGAGTTAGAATTTTTGGCTTTTACTGCAGGCGCCCAAACCCTAAAACGGTTTACTCAACGATTGGAGTATCCCAATCCTAAGACATACATTGGTAAAGGTAAGATTGAAGACGTGTCTGCGTATGTAAAAGAGCATGCTATTGATCTGGCTATTTTTGATGATGAACTTAGTCCCTCTCAGATACGAAATCTAGAGGAACATATACATTGTAAAATAGTCGATCGCAGTAGTCTAATACTAGATATTTTTGCCAAAAATGCCCAGACAGCACAAGCTCGTACTCAAGTAGAGCTTGCACAAAGCGAATACCTCTTGCCACGTCTTACGGGCATGTGGACTCACCTCCAAAAACAAAAGGGGGGAATAGGTATGAAGGGTCCGGGAGAGAAAGAGATAGAGACAGATAGACGTGTTATTCGCGATAAGATTGCCAAACTTAAACAGGAGCTGAAAGACATAGATAAGCAAGCTGTAACGCGTCGTAAAAATAGAGAAAGTCAAAAACGTGTTGCACTAGTAGGGTATACCAATGTAGGGAAGTCTACTTTGATTAATCTACTTGCTAAAGCAGATGTGCTGGCACAAGACAAACTATTTGCTACACTGGATAGTACAGTGCGCAAGGTTGTGTTTCCTCCAGATCCAGTCACTTATAAGCCGTGTATTTTCTTATTGTCAGATACGGTTGGCTTCATACGAAAACTACCACATCAGCTGGTAGAGAGTTTTAAAAGCACCTTGGATGAGGTAATAGAGGCAGACATTTTGCTGCATGTTGTAGATGTGAGCCACTCACAGTTTGAGGAGCAAATGGAGACGGTCATGGAAACCCTATTGGAGATTGGAGCGGGGAACAAGCCGATTATTACTATTTTCAATAAAATAGATAAGTATAAACCAGACGCTACCAGCGAGGATATTTTTGAGGATGAGGCCATTTATGACCTCGCTACCTTAAAGAAAACCTGGATGGCCAAGCTCAATGATAATATCGTTTTTGTGTCTGCCAAAGATGGCAAAAACCTGGATGAGTTAAAAGACTTGATGCGTAGGAATATAGAAACATTGTAGCCTTTGAGCAAGTGCTGCAGCGCTCTTACTAAATGACTTCCATTATGCGTGCAATGCGATAAGCAATCCAATCATCTGCCAAGCCAGTGCTGTATACAGCCGTCTTGAAACTCTTGAAAGGGTTATCAAAGCTAATAGCTCCGAGCAATTCACTTTGCTTTTCAAAATCTTCTACGCTTTTTACATAATCTTGCATAAAACCAAAGATAACGGGTCCTTCTAGTGGAACGTATTCCTTGTAGTTGTCGCTTTGCTGATCTTCTAGCGATACGTTTTCTGCTGTCTGTACTTCTTCAGTGGTCGTATTTACGTAGCATTTGTACCCGTTGCCCAGTATATCTGCTACTGCTTGTAGTGTTTCTTTTTTCAAGATAATCGTTTGTTTCTAATAGTGATGATAGTTGCTTATGGCCATAAGCTGCGTGCTACTTCTCCTCTAAAAGGCCACGGTATCATAGCCAGTATGATGAGTAGTCCTATTGAAAAAAAGAGAAGAGCTATTTTATGTTTCTTGGCTGTTTCTGTAGCTTTCTTGCTCTTGGTACGGCCTATCTGGATAAGTATTGCAGCCAGTAGCATGCCTGTCAGGTGTTCTACAGCCCAAAATCTACTTGAAGCATTTCCCATAGTTGCTGCCATGTCACTAAAACTATCTGCCCAGCCCCTTGCTACATAAAGCAATAGACCGATTACAACTTGGAGGTGTACGCTAGCTATAAATAGTGTAGCGGCTAAATTATGATTTGATGTATAGTCTTGTTTATAGAGAACTCCTCTAGCACTCTTGGTTATGGCATAGAGTCCAAATAGTAAAACGGCCCATCTGAGAATACTGTGTGCTGAGATTAATATGCTGTTATCCATTGTTGTAAAAATGTTGCATGCAAAGGTATGAAATTAATTATTTCCTAGTTTAAAAAAGGGTCCGTGGGAGCATTTGCAAGCAGCGAATTTGTTCCACCTTGTTCACGTATGGCATGTTTCCAAAGCTCCTTGTCTTCTATGTTCTGGCCAAAAATGTACTTGGTTTCTAGGTCTCCCACCATCCAAGCGTTTTCGTCCAGTTCAGCTTGCAACTGACCGGCCGCCCAACCACTGTATCCCACAAAGAAGCGGAAATTTTCTTGCTGCATGGATCCATACATTAGGCCGTTGCATACTGCTCTAAAATTGCCACCCCACCAAACTCCGTCTTGTATTTTTATGCTTCCCTCTATCTGCGGATAGGTGTGTAAGTAGTGCAAGCTATCCAGTTCTACAGGGCCACCCTGGTAGGCGTTATGGTTCACCTTATCTAGGCCTTCAACAAGCGTATTTACGGTATATTCTGTACGTTGATTAAGTACGTAGCCTATACTGCCTTTTTCATTATGTTCGGTTATGAGTATTACACTACGATCAAAATTTGGATCGGTAGAGAAAGGTTCTGCTATAAGGACGCGACCGTTCATAGAAAAATTATTCAAAGTTGAGTAAGACCATGGTTAGCTGTCTGGTCAATGGGCATCGTTTTACAGAGATATCAAGCATGTGTGCTGGCACAAGGTTACAAAAATGAAACAACATACAGAATACTTAGAGCAACAAGTGCTACAATACCCATTTTGGCTACTCGGGTTTCGGTAGTAGACCACAGCTTTATCTGCGGATGTTTTGTAACCAATTTGTAGCTTAGCCATGCCAAGACGGGAGCGGTGAGAAATGAAATAATGGTAGCAAAGGTCACCATCTGTTTCATGCTACTTATAAAATAAAAGAGGATGACCGCACTGCCTGCTAGGAGCACGATTTGCCAGGTGCTGGTCTTGGTGAATATCTTTGAGAAATTTAGTTCTTCTCCTATTTTGCCCATAACACGGGGCATAGCGTCAAAACACGTAAGTGTAGTGCTAAACATAGTGGTAAATGCAGCAATACTTATTAACCAATAAGACCAACTTCCCAAACTGCTAGTGAACGTTGTGATAAGCTGTGCAGCAAAACCGCCTGCGGAGGCTGCCAGCGTTTCGCCTGTACCGTATAGTGTATGTGCTCCTAATACTAAGAAACATATACCGAGGATTGCTGTACCAAAAAACCCAACATTGAAATCAAAATTGCCTTTTTCTTTGGGTTTTCCATTGGCAAGAGTCCATATACTATGCCAAATAGCAATGTCTAGCGGTGCTGGCATCCAACCTACAAATGCCATTAAAAAGCCTAAATCTTGTTTTGTGGTAATATCGAAATGTGCCTTGGCAGAAGGGAGAGTTTCTATATCTACGTTGAAGGAGAGTATGAATGCTGTGAGGGTAGACAGTGAGAGTACGATCATAATCATCTTCATGAGATGGTCTAGTAGTGAATAATTGCCTATGTTTAAAAGAACAAAACACACGAGCAATAGCAAAAGCGATAGAACAGGAGCTGTAATTGCAGCTCCTATGTGCTGTAGTATGCCTGCTGTCACAAGGGTAACTGCAGCTTGTACAGTGAACATAGTACTTATAGTGAGCACTAGAAGAAGTATTACCGCCCATTTGCCCATTTGAGCATAGCCGGTCACCAATGATGTGCCTGTGGCCTTGGCGTAACGAGGACCTATCGCAAAGAATGGATATTTAAAAATATGTGCCAGAACAATGGCCACTATCAATACATAGCCGTAGGTTGCTCCAGCTTTGGTGCTTTGCACAAGGTGAGATACCCCGATGGCCGCACCTGCATAAAGCAGACCTGGGCCGAGTGATTTAAGTTTGGTTAGCACGTTGCTAAAGTAAATATTTTGGATGTAGAATCGGATAAAAAAAGAGGCAATGCTACTGCATTGCCTCTTTTTAGTGTGCTACAGGATTGAACTATCCTATTTTGGCAATAAGGTCTGCGACTCTGTTGCTGTATCCAGCTTCATTGTCGTACCAGCCCATTATCTTTACGGTATTGCCCATAACCATTGTTGTCTGAGCATCAAAAATACACGAGTGAGGATTTCCTACAATATCAGAAGATACCAATGGATCTTCACTGTATTCTAATATGCCCTTCAGGTTTGTTTCAGATGCCTTTTTGAATGCAGCATTTACTTCTTCTACCGTGGTCTCTTTCTTAAGTGTTACCACAAAATCAGTAGCACTTCCTGTAGGAGTAGGTACACGTAGAGAGTTTCCGTTTAGTTTGCCTGCAAGATGCGGCAAAACAAGGCCTACTGCTTTAGCCGCACCTGTGCTTGTTGGAATTATGTTTAGTGCTGCAGAGCGAGCTCTTCTTAAATCAGAATGTGGAGCGTCTAGTAATCGTTGATCGCTGGTGTATGAGTGAATCGTAGTCATAAAACCACTTTCTAAACCCAGTAAGTCGTCTAGTACTTTAGCCATAGGAGCAAGGCAGTTGGTTGTGCAGCTAGCGTTAGATACAATTGTTTCGTCACCGCTTAGTGTCTCATCATTTACTCCTAGCACTACGGTTTTTACATCACCACTAGCAGGAGCAGAGATGATTACTTTTTTAGCACCCGCTGTGATATGCTTACCAGCCGTCTCAGGGCTTCTAAAAAAACCAGTACTCTCAAGTACTACATCTATATTCATTTCTTTCCAGGGGAGGTTAGAGGGATCACGCTCAGCAGTTGCTGCTATATTTTTTCCGTTTACGATGATATGCTCATCTGTAAAATCTACGGTACCATTGAACTTACCTTGCACAGAGTCATATTTTAGCAAGTGAGCAAGTGTTTTGTTATCTGTAAGATCATTTATAGCTACTACCTCTATATTTTCTTTTTCTAGAAGGCATTTGAATGCTAATCTTCCAATTCTACCGAACCCATTGATGGCTACTCTCATTATTTTTCTATTTATTTTTTGTTTGAAGAATGCAAACCTAACTTATTTTTAAAATTTATAGATGATAATTAAGGTGAAATATGACAGGAAGGTTCTGGCACTCTGAACAGTAAAAGTATTTTTAAAATTTATACCTTTTTAAATCTTTTTATTTGGCGTTTAAAATAATAATATTTCTTTTGCACTCGCTTAACGCAACGGGAGATTTGTTCTTTCAAAAGTGTTCAGCAATGTCATCCGAAGGTTTCGGAGCCGGACAACACAGAAGCTAGGAATAGTTGATGTGATACGAGCATGAAATGGCCCGTTCGTCTATCGGCTAGGACACCGGGTTTTCATCTCGGCAAGAGGGGTTCGATTCCCCTACGGGCTACACAAAGAAGTCCTATAGTTATTTGATTATCAAATGATTGTAGGACTTTTTTATTTTTCAGGTAACACATAGGTAACAAGTGTACATTGATTCCATCCTTTTTATTAGAACTAATCAATTATATCCTTCTTGCAACCCGCAAGATAACCC
>CAJXIQ010000010.1 GCA_913054375.1 uncultured Bacteroidota bacterium | reverse complement strand
GGCTTCGTATGTGAGTGTGCCTGACTTAGACACAATACCTATTCTACCTGTTTTGAAGATGAAACCGGGCATAATACCAACCTTCGCCTCATCCGTAGTGATGATACCAGGACAGTTTGGACCTATTAGTCTACTGTCTTTAGTACCTAAATACGCTTTTACCTTCACCATATCAGCAACTGGGATACCCTCAGTTATGCATACGATTACCTTGATACCTGCCTCAGCAGCTTCCATTATTGCATCTGCCGCAAAAGGCGGTGGCACAAATATGATACTTGTATCTGCCTCTGTTTTCAAAACTGCGTCTGCAACTGTGTTAAACACTGGCTTTTCTAAATGAGTCTGGCCACCTTTCCCAGGTGTAACACCACCTACTACTTGTGTACCATACGCTATCATTTGACCAGCATGGAAAGTTCCCTCACTACCGGTAAATCCTTGTACGATTATCTTAGAATCTTTGTTGACTAAAACTGACATAATTTTTCGAGTGGCAAAAATAAGATTAACTATAAGATTTGATCCATGTTTAAAGTCAAATCTTATCACCTTCCCAATTCTCCGATTCTAGAATCCTATAACACCCCATTTTATCGTTAAAAATTCGTTGTTTGTAAATTAAACAGTACTTGGCTTTGCATAGTACCTTACAATGGATATATATTTGCATAACCAAATGAAAATAGAGAATACACAATCTCAAATGAGAAAAGGAGTACTCGAGTACTGTATACTCACACTAGCAAGTGCTGGCGAAATGTACGCCTCTGATATTATTACCCACTTAAAAGAAGCTAAACTAATTGTAGTAGAAGGTACACTTTACCCACTTCTCACTCGACTAAAGAATGCTGGACTCCTAAGCTATGAATGGAAAGAAAGTGACCAAGGGCCGCCACGCAAGTATTACTCCCTTACCCCAAAAGGCCACGATTTTTGCCAAGAACTAAGTAATACATGGACTGAACTAACCCTATCTGTAAACCAAATTACGAAAACCAAATGAACAAAATAATACAAGTAAACCTCGCTGGGCAATCTGTCTCCATAGATGAGAAAGCCTACCAATCGCTATCCTCCTATTTACAAACCTTAGAAAATCACTTTGCCAAAACAGAAGATGGTGGCGAGATCCTTCACGACATAGAAGCCCGCATAGCTGAGTTATTTTTCGGTAAAATAAAAAAAGGAAATTCATTTATAAACGCCACTGATGTGAATGAGGCCATTCATCTCATGGGAACGCCAGAAGATATAAGTATCGACGAAGATCAAGAACACAAGAATAGCGACGGCCCACCTATATCTCATAAAAAACTATTTCGAGATACAGACGACGTGGTACTCGGCGGAGTGTGCTCTGGCCTAGCAGCCTATTTCAATATCGATACCAATATTATGAGAATTCTGGTGATACTGCTTATTATTTTTACCGGGATACCCCTCATTGCATACTTCGTGATATGGATTGCAATACCTGAAGCCACTACTCCTGAAGACCGCTCAAGGATGTATGGTAGGAATACCACCGTTAATGATATAGCCAACAACGTACGTAACGAGGCCACCAATGCAGCACGAAGCGTAAAAACGAAGGCAAATAATGTAGCCAGTAGTTTAAAAAAAAACTCCGACCTGAGGTCCACGGGTAGATCAGTGATCAAGGGTTTAGAGCAGATCATTCACTTTTTTGCTAAACTTTTTGGTGCAGGCACCCTAATCGTTCTTGTGATTGTAGGCATTGCTATTAGCGTGTTTTTACTCGCAAATGCTATGGGCGGCATCCACTTGAATAATGGAATAGATACCATTATAGCTCCTTCTATTCTTACTACCCCGACCCGTAACTGGATATTTAGTATTTCACTATTGAGTCTAATCCTGATACCAATAGGTACACTCTGTGCTGCCATTGTATTATTCATTTTCAATATGAGTATCCGACTGAACATAAAAGCAGTATTCTTAGTATGGTTACTCTCACTAGCTATATTTATTGGCATAAGTACCTATGCCGTAGGAGGACTAAATAAGATAAAGATATTAGAATTTGGCGAGCAAATGGAAGCCAGAGGAATATTAGGTAAAACATATAAGTTTAAATACAAACGCAAACTATTCGGAGGCCCAGTCAACCCTGAGCTAAATACAAAAGAGTTACCAGACAGTACTATAAAAGCGCCAACTAATATGCTGTCGCTGTAAAGTTATAGTTTTGCAAGAATGTCAGAGGAATTTGTCCCGTATACGCACCCCATCACGTTTAGTAACGATGAAACACAAATTGAAGCTAGCACGTCTTTGAACCAGACGATGCAAAGTAGGAGAAGTGTTCGAACATTTTCTGACAAGCCTATCCCACGAGAAGTGATAGACAATTTGGTTCGTATAGCTGCATCTGCACCAAGCGGTGCTCACAAACAGCCATGGACCTTTGCGGTTGTATCTACTGCAGCCTATAAAGCTCAAATACGGGAAGCTGCTGAAAAAGAAGAGTACATCAACTACCACGGCAGAATGAGCGATGATTGGCTAAATGACTTGAAGAAATTTGGCACCAATTGGCAAAAAGAATTCATCACAACAGCACCATACACCATTATTGTCTTCAAAAAATCATACGACTTAAATGCAATAGGTGACAAGGCCAAAAATTATTATGTAAACGAAAGCGTAGGTATTGCATGTGGTTTTTTACTTAGTGCTATCCATCAACTTGGTCTAGTAAGCCTAACACATACGCCAAGCCCAATGAATTTTTTGGCTGAACTTCTAGAACGACCTACCAATGAGAAAGCATTTTTATTAATGCCAGTGGGCTACGCAGCAGACAGTGCTGTAGTACCCTCAATAGACCGCAAACCATTGAGTGAAGTTTTGCTAAACTATTAGTATATTGCACCTTGACATGGCCCAAATAGAAGTAAATAACAGCAATTTCGAAATACACCAAGTCGCAGACCGTATTATGTTGAACGAGTCTAACCTAGATTACGATATCATAACATTACCCAATGGCGACTATCACATGACTTTAGACAACAAGTCGTATACCATTAACGTGCTCTTTAAGGATACATCAACAGGTAATCTCACTTTACTAATCAATGGACGTACGGTAAATGCAACTCTGCAAAACAAACTAGCCAAGCTTCTGAAAAGTATGGGGATGGAAAGCGGCAAACGAAAGCTAAAAGAACTCAAAGCTCCGATGCCAGGCTTGGTCCTAAACGTACTTGTTAAAGCGGGAGAAGAAGTATCTGAAGGGCAAGAAATAATAATTCTTGAAGCAATGAAAATGGAAAACGCTATCAAATCTCCTCAAGATGGAATTATACAATCTATCCTAGTACAGAATCAAGATAAAGTCGAAAAAAATCAAATCTTGATTGAGTTTAATTAAGCACTTTCAACAGCCCAATGAGTAGCATCTCATGGCATTCACGCATATCTTTACGGCATAACAAATAGCCCTCAATGAGAACAAGACTGACAACACTTGTGCTATGCATAGCATTTTTTGCGAACGCACAAACAGAACTAGAACGCGCCAAAAAATCCTTAGAAGCTGCAAGAGAATCTTTAGCAACTCAGCAAGCTCTCGTGGACGCTGCCGCTTTACAGGTAGCAGCACTTACACCGCCGCAGTTTTGGGAAAAAGGAGGGTTCGGGGCACTAAACTTTAACTCACTCGGACTCACAAATTGGGCTGCAGGAGGTGTATCTTCCAACTCAATATCTGTACATGGAAATATCCATAGAAACTATAAAAAAGATAGAGTAGAATGGGTGAACAATGCAGACTTAGCTTACGGGCTAATCCAAAGAAGAGATCAAGATATCCGTAAAAATGAGGATAGAATTGCCCTTATATCAAAAGGAAACTATGGTATTACAGAAAAATTATCCTACTCTGCACTCATAAATTTTAGGTCTCAATTTGCTCCAGGTTTTGACTTTACCGATGAAACTATAGCAGATGCTGATCGACAAAAAATATCCCGTTTCTTAGCCCCTGCATATATTACTACGTCCTTCGGTTTCAACTATAATTTCACTAAGTATTTCAGTGTATTCCTCTCTCCAGCCTCTGGTAAATTTACGGTTGTTGCAGATGATTCTATCGCCGCTAAAAACATCTATATTCCTTCCACGCTAAATGCTGAAGGGAAACAATTTTACAACGATAATTACAGAGCAGAGTTTGGAGCTTTACTGAATGCTCGTTTGGATAAAGACCTCACAAAACAAATTAACTTAGTTTCTACGTTGAACCTATTTAATAACTTTACAGACGTTAACACTTCTAACAGAGAAAACATTGACATCAACTGGGAAACAATGTTAAACATGAAGTTGACTGATTTCATTGGGGTGAGTATATCCACTACGATCATTCACGACAACGACATTGCAGTTCCCTTGTTTGATGGGAATACCCCAATTTTGGATACTGAAGGAAATCCTGCCACGGGTCCTCGTACACAGTTCAAAAGACTGCTCGGTATTGGGTTCTCTTTCAAGTTCTAAATCATACTTTAGCACTGAGTTAGCCCTCACAGGTTTGCCCATTCTAAGGGCCATTCAGTATAAAACGAAACAGCAGTTGTATCGCATTGACACGCTAGTCAGGCCTTTTTCACTTCTCAATCTACCTATTCTAATAAACCGAGCAATCGGTATACTAACACATTAAAAAAAACTGTTATATCTTTGTAGAGAGTGAAAAAGCTTCAAGCGTACATATTAACCTTCTTGTTTTTACTGCCAAGTGTGGGTGTTCACCTTGATTTGACATTTTGTTGTGGACAATTAGACCGTATTGAAATCTCCCACCAGACGACAGCTTCACTTTCTGATTGCTGTACAATAAGTACCAGTAACTCTTGCAGCACTAACGTAGAACTTATCATGTCGCAGCAACTGCTAGATGTGGCTACTTCAGATGCTTTAGATTTTCCCTCACCTACAATTAGAACACTTCCTTATCAAGGCACACAAAACAGTGCAATCACTGTTCTTGAGCAGGCTACGTGTTTTTACAGTGAGAACCACAGAGAACCGCCTAATCAAGCCGGTTTACAAGTGTTTTTGTGTTAGTAGAGTATGCTAAGGCCAGATCGGTCTGAACTGTATATTCTTCAAAATTTAACACATACCAAAAACACATTTCACCAAATGAAAAACATACTAGGTTTTGCTCTTTTACTCATAGTCAACATAGGCTATGCACAACACGAGTATACCAAAATAACAGGTACCGTAACCTTCCAAGACAAACCACTTGCAGGGGCATTTATACACTGGGAAGAAACACCGGGAGGTGTCTTCACCAATGATGACGGAGAGTTTGTCATAGAACATCACCACGGACCACCCATACTTATTGCCTCATTCGCCTCATACAAAAGCGACACCATAGAAATATTGGATAAAACAAAACCGATACGCTTTGTTCTCAGAGAAGACAATGAGCTTGCAGGGGCTACCGTTTTTGCCAAGCGTATATCCTACGGACTGAGCAAGCTAGACCCACGAACAACCGTTTTGCTAGGAGAGCGAGAATTTCAAAAAGCTGCATGCTGCAACCTATCCGAGAGTTTTCAAAACGCACCAGCAATAGACGTAAGTTTTAGCGATGCAGTAACCGGCACAAAGCAAATTAAAATGCTCGGATTAGATGGCTTCTATACGCTCATAGGTAGAGAGTATATGCCTAGTGTACGAACACTCAACTCATATTATGGCCTAAGCCACATACCTGCAGCTTGGGTAAACAGCATACAGATAACTAAGGGTGCAGGGAGTGTTGTAAACGGCTACGAAAGTATCGCTGGTCAAATAAACATTGAACTCAAAAAACCCTTTGGCAAAGAAAAATTTTTACTCGACCAATTTGTAGGTAGTGGTGGTCGAGCTGAGACAGATGTAATGTATGTGAAAGACATCAACAAATACGTAGCGACTTCCTTGCTAGCGCGCTATGGTGCGAGAGGACAAGAAAATGATAGAAACAAAGATGGCTTTTTAGATATGCCAAAAGGGCAAGATTTTAAGATCCTGAACCGTTGGCAATTTTATAGCGATAGTGGCTTTGAGGGTACTGCCAATGTGAGTTTTCATAACAACAAACAGGAAGCAGGACAAACCGCATTTTATAACGGAGATAACAATGCCTATGGTATCGGTATAAATTCTCAGGTAATAGATGCATTTGCCAAACTTGGCAAGGCAAGAAAAGACCGTGAAAATAGCAGTTTCGGCTCACAATACAATTTCAACCACTCCGAAATGACCAGTGTATACGGCTCTGACGCCAACAACAATGTGTACGATGCCCACACCGACCAAGTGTATGTAAACCTGCTCTACGAAAGCTATATAGGCAACTCCTTTCACCAATACCAAACAGGCGTTTCTTTCCTATATGATAATGTACGAGAGACTTACGCTGGCTTCAGATTTGAGCGAGAAGAAGCCGTACCAGGAGCTTTCTTTGAATACACCTATAAGCCCAAAGAAACCTTTAGCCTAGTAGGTGGATTACGTGCAGACTTCAACAGCATATATGGCATCTCACTTACACCACGTTTTCATGGCAAGTATAGATTCAACAAAGACAAAACAGCCATCAGAATGTCAGCAGGTATGGGCCGTAGAACCAGCAACCCTCTAGCTCAGAATCAATTCATATTTGCAAGCAATAGGACCATAGACATAGACATGACAGACCCTACCCTTGCATACGGACTAGAGCAAGAAGTAGCTGTAAACTCTGGAGTAAGTTTTGAACACGAGTTTAGGCTCACCTATATGCCTGCTACCATTGGCATTGATTACTTCAATACTACCTTCTTGCAAGAAGTAGTAGTAGATAGAGAAACCGCTGGTGAAGTTAATTTCTACAATATGAAAAACGGTACACGAGCCAATAGCACACAGGTACAACTGGATCTTGCTCCTGCTCGTAGAACAGAAATACGTCTGGCTTACAGAATGTTTGATGTACAGAGTACCTATAAAAATGCGAATGGGGCCACACGTATAATCGAAAAACCATTTATCTCTAGACACAGAGCATTTATCAATATTACACAACATACCCGAAGCGATTGGCAGTTTAGTACCACAGCGACATGGTACGGACCACAACGTATTGCCGGCGAATACACCTACCAAGTCAACACATACAAACCCGAATACTCTCCACACTTCTATAACTGGAATGCACAAGTAAGTAAGACATTCAAAAAGAAGTTTGAAGTCTATGTAGGCGGAGAGAATATATTGAATTTTAAACAGGAAAATCCGATACAAGAGGCAGCCAATCCTTTTGATCAAAAATTTGATGCAGGACTTGTATGGGGGCCAATATTTGGAAGAATGATTTACGGTGGGTTTAGACTTAGAATTTGAGCAGAATGAAAGAAAAAACGATAAACATATCAGGCATTACTTGTATGAGTTGCGTGAGCAAGATAGAAAAATCACTCTACAGTAACCCTGCCATAAAACAAGTAGCCATCGACCAAGCAACGGGCTTAGCTACTCTCAAAGGCACGCCGCTGCCACATACGGACATTATAGAAAATTTGATAGAAAGCGTAGGAAATTACTACGTAAATGCAACATCTAATACACTTCATGCGTCTACTACGGACCAACGCAGTTACAAACCACTAGCAATTATTGTTTTCTATTTACTGGGAACGACCTTGCTTATAGCATATAGCGACGGTGTGATTCTACCAAAAACCTGGATGGCTAACTTTATGGCGGGCTTCTTCTTGGTGTTTTCGTTCTTTAAAATGCTAGATATACCAGCCTTTGCTAGTGCCTACCAAAGTTATGATATTATAGCGGCCAAAGTAAAATGGTACGGTTATCTATATCCATTTATAGAACTTGCATTGGGTATAGCCTATTTGCTTTATTCTGACAATAGCACAACACATTTAATCACTGCTATTGTTATGTTTGTAAGTCTACTGGGTGTTGTGCGTTCGGTAGTAAGAAAGTCTGAGATACAGTGTGCCTGTCTCGGTACGGTATTCAACCTTCCTATGAGTTATGTTACCATTGTAGAGGACGGTATAATGCTAGCAATGGCACTTTTGATGTACCTAGTATAATAAAGATGAAAAAAACAGTATACATATTACTTGGCTTAATAATCGCAGTCTTTTCGGCGTGCAGCCCAGATCAAGACCCCATAGATCAGAATGAAGCCTCGACTAGCAGTCTAAAAATAACAATGGACCACAAAATGGGATCTGCGAATATGGCTTACAATGTAGATCTTGCTTTACCTAGCTCAGAAAATGTTCAAATGAGCAGGCTATCATACATATTAGGCGGATTCTACTTGATAGATGGCAACAACAATAAAGTGCTTTTGAAGGATCAATATGCACTTATAGAAGCACACAAAGGAGATGTGACTTTTACATTAACAGACATTCCTCTAGGGGACTATATATCCATTGGTTTTTCTATTGGTTTAGATTCTGCTACCAACCATGGCAACCCCAACCAATATGCAGCTGAGCATCCTTTATCACCCATCAACAACTCATTGCACTGGAACTGGACAGGTGGCTATATTTTTACAGCGTTAGAAGGAAAAGTAGTCAAGGATGCTGAGACCTTCATTTTTCACCTTGCCGGAGATCAGAATAAACTTGATTTTGAACTGCCTACATCATTCTCTACCTCTGCAACAGATGCAGACAAAGAAGCCGTAATCACATATGACGTTAGTGAAGTTTTCAAAAATCCCGAGATATATTCCATCGCATCAGACGGAGCAAGTTCGCACAGTGTCTCCAGTCCCGTTACAGTGAAGCTCATCCGCAACATGAGTGATGTTTTTACTAAATTTGAAGTAAAGTAACATGAAGAGACTTCTATTATTCGCACTCATAGGAACAAGCATATATGCTTGTACAGATGTGGTAAATGAAGTGCCTAATACCCCATTTAGTACGACTCCCTACACGTTTACCTACAACAAAAATCTACTACCACCTGCGCGTATACCCAAAGATAATCCGCTCACACAAGAAGGAGTTGCGCTCGGGAGAATGCTGTTTTATGACCCAATATTGAGTGCCGACAGTACACAGAGCTGTGCTTCTTGTCACAACCAGAAAGACGGGTTTACAGATAACCAACTGCAATACAGTATAGGAATACGAGGAACCGTAGGCAAGCGAAACAGCATGTCTATAGCCAATCTCATGTGGCACCTCGATGGATTCTTTTGGGATGGCAGATCAGACATACTGCGCCATCAGGCTCTTATGCCAATAGAGGACCCTACAGAGATGGATGAGACGATAGGCAATGTAGTGGTCAAATTGAGTAATTCCCTAATGTATAAAGAGGCTTTTGAAAAAGCATTTGGCAGTACGGTAATAAATGACGAAACCATCGGCAAATCATTGGAGCAATTTATGCTCACACTGGTAAGTGCCAATTCAAAATTTGATAGAGTAATGGCAGGTCTCGAAACGTTTACCGTGCAAGAGCAAACCGGACGTACTATTTTCAACGCCGAAGCCATACCTTTAAACGAAGAGCAAGATCCCAATAATCCACAAAATTTTGGAGCGGATTGCTTCCACTGCCACGGCAACAGCCTATTTATGAGTAGAGAATACCTAACCAATGGACTACCCAACGTTACCGATTTGGGACGCGGTGGAGTAAATGGGAATACACGCGATAATTATAAATTTAAGGCGACAACGTTACGCAATGTAGAGAAGACAGGACCCTACATGCATGATGGTCGTTTTGGCACCCTAGAAGAGGTAGTACAACACTACTTGGGAGATTTGAGTGATGCTACTAGTGACCTCGGAAACGAACCTAATATGCATGCACTTCGCGACTCTGTATACCTTAGCGAAGACCACAAAGCAGCTTTGGTATCATTTTTGAAGACATTGACAGACGAGGAGTTCCTTACAAAAGAAGAATACAGTAATCCATTTTAAAAAAAACGACAACATGAAAAATATATTTTTAGCAATTTTAATGGTAGGTACACTAGGTGTATTTGCTAAGACAATCACTCAAACAATACTTGTAAAAGGAGAATGTGGTAAGTGTAAAGACAAAATAGAGGCAGCTCTTGATATCCCTGGTGTTTCATTTGCAGAGTGGAACAAAGAGACGAAGATGCTCACCGTAAGATACAATGATAAAAAGGTATCCGAAAACGATATACATACGACTATAAGTAACCTTGGTTACGCTACCGCCAAAATGGAAGCAAACAAGGAAAAGCAAGCCAAACTAGCGAATTGCTGTAAGCCAAAAGAGGCAAAGGCATGCGAGACTAAAAAAGGCTGTTGCAGTAAAAAGAAGGAGTAATAACCACAAAACATAGGAAAGGCTCTCGTATTTACGAGGGCTTTTTTTGTCATTTTATTGAGCGAAATGAGGTGGATAAGCTCTAAAATAAACGGTGAAGTAATAAAGGCTAATCTTAGCCCAATTATTATCACGGTGCTTTAGCCTCTATTCAAAATCACCTTACCACTCACCCACCGATTTCCTGCAGGATAACGAATGAGGTATACGCCTGTTGCATAGCTACTTAAATCTACTTGTACTATTTCTTGCTGTTGTATGTTCTTTACCACACGCAGTGCTTTTCCACTCAGGTCGGTGATGTACAGTTCGGGTATGTCGACACTCGCTTTTATGTGGAGGATACCATGCGTAGGATTGGGGTAGTAGTTCCATATTATATCTATTGGCTTGGCGGAGTTTCCCACACCATTACCTATAACGCTTTGGGTTGTATCTACCTGCGTATGCGCCACACTATCTGTTGGGTAAGTCAGATCAAGATCCGGCAACTCCTGCTCGCAATCTGGCATATACGTATAGGTGGATATGATACGAACGAGTAAATCATTGAGTGTTTCCACTGTATAGCTATCAGTACTAGGCTTTAGGTGGCTTCCTCCTATCCCACTATCATCGGTAAGAAATGCATATGTACCATTGGTAGCCAAAGCAATACTCCGCATGAGGAACTCTGTGCCTTTATCTATACCGCTGGCTACCAGCGGAACAATACGTATACCTTTAGCTGCCGCTTGCCTGCTTATTCTTCGAAGTCTCTCCTGTATATCAGGTGTATTATGAGGCGGAGCATCCAGCACCAAAAATAGTATCCGTGCCCTAGCATCTTCACTCCATTGCAGAGTATTTACTGCCGTATCTAACGCCGCTTCTACCGCCTCTGGGAAATCGCCTCCGCCCCCGGCTTGCTGGTCGCTTATAAACGCTATAGACTCCGATAGTACTCGAGTAAAATCTTGAGATTTGGTAAGGTACGCATCTGTATGGTCACGATAAAACACATTGGCAAATCTAAAATTGAGTACAGTATTTATCTCTTTGCTTGTAAAAATAACGTCATTCAGTTCTGCCCTCAGATAATTCAGCTCATCCCCCATACTCCCTGTGGCATCCACCACAAAGGCAATGTCTACTCGCTGCGACTGATTGCAGTCTACAGCTAGCTCATAGGTATTGATCCCAACGTCAACTGTCACAGCTTTTTTGATAAAAAAAATCATCCCTTCATACTCTCCAGAAATACTCAATTTTTCTCTTTCCCTCTGCTCACCCAGCAGAATATACTCCCATAGTTCAGCTTTACCGGTGTTATCAGTACGTGCTTCATAGTATCGTTTTCCTTCTTTGTTCACCAGTTGTACCTTAGCATTTGCCAAAGGAAGACCCTTTTTGTCCGTTAGCTGCAGCATATAGCGATTACGTGCATTGTAGTTCCACGTCTTGCTATATTGATCAAACTCCCCAATAGTCAGGTCCGTCCACAGGTCCCATTTACTGAAATCATTGATTTCACCGGCTGTGAGTTTTCCAGCAACACCTTGCTGCGGAGTAGCGGGATAGCCGAATCTATCCCTATCTGTACCACCGACACCCCTAATTGCTGTACTACTTAATTTGGATTTGTATGGATAGTGAGGGCCCGCAGTAAGATGCGCTGCACCAGGTACTATATCATCCTCTGTGTCTGAAACCATTCCTCCGCCCTCAAAACGTGCACCATCCTTCTCTTTTTCCGTGGTTTCAGATGATCCAGAAATAAAAGTACTAGCCTTATCTTTCTTTAATCCAAAGTTTACCACCTCATCATTCTTCACATGTATTACTTGGGTTATCGCTTGATAACCAGCATATAGTATTGTAGCGTGGTAGGTTCCCGAATCCAATTTTACATTGAAATTTCCATGTTTATCTGCCAATACCGATGCCACCAGCTCACTATCTTTGTGAACATCTACAGTAGCATAGCCAAGTTTATACTTGCTCTCAAATGACGTTACAGCGCCACTTATGCTCTGAGCAATAGCGTTTTGGTGAGTAAAAACGGCTACTGAAAACGTAAAAAATAAAATGCAAGTTTGATATTTCATGGTGTACTTTGTCATAATAAATGTACTTACTAATACCCTACATACCAAAAAGGTAAATGCAACACAATCCAGCATAATACACATTTTAAAAGGCAGTAGATTGAAATACAGAAAAATCAGAAATAACCTAACCAATGTTAACCGATGAAGCATATTTAGGTTGATGCGTAAATCATCCACGATAAATACCAAATCTTACCGAACAAATCTATCCTTTGAAATAACCAATAATTCTTACATTTGCCGTTCGCAAAAAAAGACATGGCAAGACAACTGCAAATACGTGAAGCACTTCGTGAGGCAATGAACGAAGAGATGAGAAAAGATGAGAATGTTTTCTTAATAGGAGAAGAAGTAGCCGAATACAACGGAGCATATAAAGTAAGTCAAGGCATGCTTGATGAGTTTGGTGCCAAAAGAGTAATAGATACCCCTATTGCTGAGCTTGGATTTGCTGGTATAGCTACCGGCGCTGCCGCCAACGGCCTAAAGCCTATTGTAGAATTTATGACCTTTAATTTTAGTCTTGTGGCTATAGATCAGGTGATAAACGCTGCAGCTAAAATGAACAGTATGAGTGGCGGTCAGTTTACCTGTCCGATGGTATTCAGAGGGCCTACAGGTAGTGCAGGTCAGCTTGGTGCACAGCACTCTCAAGCATTTGAAAACTGGTTTGCGAACTGCCCTGGGCTCAAGGTAGTAGTTTTGTCTAACTCCTACAATGCCAAAGGACTTCTAAAGTCTGCTATCATCGATCCAGATCCAGTAATATTTATGGAGAGTGAGCAGATGTATGGACTAAAGCATGAAGTACCAGAAGAAGAATACTACATCCCTTTGGGACAAGCCAACATCCAAAAAACAGGAACGGACGTTACCCTTGTGTCTTTTGGTAAAATGATGCGTGTGGCCGAAGAAGCAGTAAAAGCACTTAGCGAGCAAGGTATAGACGTAGAGCTTATTGATCTGCAATCTGTGCGGCCAATAGACTACCATACCATTGCAGAAAGCATAAAGAAAACAAACCGTTGTGTGGTACTAGAGGAAGCATGGCCATTGGCGTCTATATCTTCTGAGATAAGCTATATGATGAGTCAGATGGTATTTGACCATCTTGATGCTCCTGTAAAACGAGTAACAACACGTGACACTCCGCTACCGTATGCAGCTACTCTGGTAGATGCCTGGTTACCCAATGTGCAGCGCGTTACAGAGGCTGTAAATTCGGTCATGTATAGATAAGAAAGTAAGAAGTATGTAAAAGTCTTCCGTATCTGCGGAGGGCTTTTTTATGCGTCCTTTTGTAGCGAAAAACGCAATGACTAGTTAGAGTCAAACCGTCCCTTGCTAAAAATACGAACACCTACATCGTTACCCTTGCGTAGCACACGCTGTTCTTCTATGGGCAAAGCGGCTATTGTTTGGCAATCTGTAGAACAGGTGCCTGCATACTGATCTGCACATTTTTGGCATTGTATAAATAGGAGGTTGCACGCTTTGTTCTTGCAATTGGTATGGTCATCAAACGAATCGCCACACTGGTGACACCGCGCAATAATGTCTTCTGTAATACGCTCGTTCAAACGCTCATCAAAAACAAAGTTTTTACCAATGAACTTATTCTCCAAACCGTTTGCTTTTGCATCGCGAGCATATTTTATGATTCCGCCTTCTAAGTGATATACATCCTTAAACCCCTTGTGCTTCAGGTATGCACTTGCCTTTTCACAACGAATACCGCCAGTACAATACATGACCACTTTTTTATCTTTTTGGTTTGCCAGTTCGTCAACTACCAATGGTAATTGGTCCCGAAACGTATCTACATCTGGGCACCAAGCTCCCTTAAAATGTCCCACCTCACTCTCGTAGTGGTTTCGCATATCTACGAGAACCGTATCCTCATCATCTGTGAGTTTATTGAAACCTTCAACGTCTAAATATTTGCCCGGTTTAGAAACATCAAACAAGTCATCATTGAGACCATCTGCCACAATCTTGTTCTTTACTTTTATGGCCAATTTAAAAAAAGATTTTCCATCATCATCTACCGCATAATTCAGCCGTACACCGTCCAAAAAAGTTATGTTAGACAACTCTGCCTTGAACAAAGCTACATGGGCCATGGGTACACTCAGTTGTGCATTTATACCTTCGTGTGCTACGTAAATACGGCCAAGTACTCCGAGTAGACTCCAATGATAAAATAGATGATCTCTAAACAGTTGGGGATTGCCTATCTGGGCATATTTGTAAAAGGAAATAGTTGTACGAGATTCGTTGCTCGACCTTATCTGTTCCTTCAACACTTCCCCATTAATAGTATTATGCAATTTCATGTTACACCCTTTTTAATGGTAGCACAAAAATAAGAATGCTATTTATTTTAAATAGCCCCGTCTAAATAATAAATACAGACTATGAAAAAAATGTTTTTGCATAAGGTATAATTTGGGCTGCCTGCAGCAGAATACTTCATCGTATTTTTGTCTGTTTTGTGTAAAAAAAAGATGCTTTTCAAAGCAAAAAGTACTTCTCAATCGTAGTATATAATATGAAGTCACTTACCTACATCATATGCTTATTTTTAGTAACTGCGTGTAATGCGCAAAGCACATCGTCTACTACCACAGAAAAAATACAAGAAGTCAATACCGAAATGAAATTTAACGTCTTAACCGATGCGGAAAAAAGAGTAATCCTAAACAAAGGAACGGAGTATCCTGGCACAAGTGAATTCACCGACAGTGAAGCCAACGGAACATACATCTGTAAGCAGTGCAACCAACCACTTTATACCTCCGAAACAAAATTTAATAGCCACTGTGGCTGGCCAAGTTTTGATGACGAGATAGACGACGCAGTAACGCGAGTAAGAGACGCTGATGGCCGCAGAACAGAAATTGTTTGCTCAAACTGCCAAGGCCATTTGGGTCATGTGTTTGAAGGAGAAATGATGACCACAAAAAACACAAGACATTGTGTAAACGGAATCTCTATGAACTTTGTAGAAGGTGGGCAAGACTTGCCTGCAACACTAAAAGACGAACCAATGGATATGACCAATATGGATACAGCTACGTTTGGAGCGGGATGCTTCTGGTGTGTAGAGGTCCTTTTTGAAAAACTAAAAGGAGTACATCACGTAGAAAGTGGATATGCCGGAGGAAAACTCAAAGACCCAACATATAAAATGGTAAGTCAAGGAACTACAGGGAGTGTAGAAGTAGCACAAATAGTATTTGACCCACGAATTATTACGTACGAAAAGCTTGTAGATATATTCTTCCACGTGCACGACCCTACCACGCTCAATAGACAAGGAGCAGATAGGGGTACCCAATACCGATCGGTAGTTTTCTACCACAATAATGAGCAAAAAGCAACTGCGACAGAAGTTATGCAACGAATAGACGCCAGTGATCTCTGGAGCGATCCGTTAGTCACCGCTATAGAGAGCTATTACAATTATAGTACGGCTGAGCAGTATCATCAAGATTACTATAATCTGAACAAAGAAACAAACGGATATTGCAATGCGGTAATTGGTCCTAAAGTGGCCAAGTTCCAATTGAAATATAAGAATTTGCTAAAAGAGTGACCCCTCTTTTGTGCAGGACTAAAGAGGTAGGTATACCAGTGAAATTCAAATTCTCCCTTCCGTTTTGTTACAAGCAATGGACAACATTTAGCAAAAAACACCGTACATCACACTACAGAAGTATCAACGTTTACTGATCTTGTTGTTGGTTATAGTGCGCTGCAATGAGCATTTGTGTCTGCCCTCTACCCAGCCACGCAGCTTGTTGTGCTTGGTGCTTCTACCTTGCACTCGCTTACGCCACATACGAAAACTACTTGGCTTCATTTCTCTCCGCATTAGATTTATCACTTCCTTCTCCACCAAACCAAACTGTAGCTTTATAGTATCAAAGCTCGTACGGTCTTCCCAAGCCATTTCTATTACACGATTGATATCCTCAGATGAAAGTTGCATTGGTAGAGAAACACGTGTGCGTGTCATTTCGTTTGCTTCTCGGTAAAATGAAATCTACATCATAAGACTGCAATGAGTATCCCATCACAAGCCATATCAAGCAAACAAGAGATAAAAAAGAAAAATAGCCGCTCGGTTGTGACAAAGAATGCCGTCAACATATTCTAGATGGCCGATAACCGCTATTTCGTTTATCTTTGATACATTAATCTATGCGTAAAATTTTTGGAATCATTCTTCTCTTTTGGGGACTAGCCTTTGTCTATTTTTTGCAGAGCACCCATACCATCGCTGGCAAGCCCCTGCCACCACTAGGCAATTTTTTGAACCCATACAGTGGTGTATGGCAAAATGCCGAAGCTCCAGATAGTTATGGCGATATAGCATTGAACAGTAGCTCGGTGGCACAAGAGGTTCGTATCATTTTTGATGAACGAATGGTGCCTCATATTTATGCTGAGAATCTAAAAGACGCACTATTTGCTCAAGGCTATGTAGAGGCGTATCACCGTCTTTTTCAGATGGATATAAGCACTCGCTCACCAGCCGGCAGACTGTCTGAGGTGCTCGGCCCGAATCTATTGAAATACGACAAAAAGCAACGCAGACTTGGACTAAGCTATGCCGCAGACAATGCAGTACGCAGTTGGCAACAATTTCCAGACCTGCTCGAAAATGTAGATGCCTACACCGCAGGTATTAACTACTACATAGAAAACCTAAGTCCTGCTCACTACCCTATGGAGTACAAGTTGTTGGATTTTGCACCAACTGCTTGGAACAATCGACGCTGTGCTCTACTCCTCAAAGCTATGAGCCAAACGCTTGCTGGTTATGAGGAAGACATAGAGATGAGCAATGCATTCAAACTTTTGGGCAAAGACGATTTTAAGGTAGTGTATCCCTTGTATAACCCCAAAGATATCCCCGTAATAGAGGGGCCCTATATCCCTCTAAAATACAAAAATATAAATGAAGCTGTAGTAGAGGAACTCAGTATCTACTTACCCAAGATAGGTCGACCCCGCTCACCAGAGGGTGTAGGCAGTAACAACTGGGCCATAAGTGGTAGTAAAAGCGAAACCGGGAATCCACTATTGGCCAATGATCCTCATCTTGCACTGTCGCTGCCAAGCACATGGTACGAGATAGCTATAACTACACCTGATTTTTCTGCTCATGGTGTTACACTACTTGGTATGCCCGGTATTATGATTGGGTTCAACGAAAATATAGCGTGGGGAGAAACCAATGTAGGACACGATGTAAGCGATTACTATACCGTAGCATGGACTGATGAAAACAGAACCAGCTACATGCTCGATGGCAAAGCAACAAAAGCTACCCTAAAAATAGAATCCTATACTGTAAAGGGCATGAAAGAAGTATTAGATACAGTAAGATACACTGCATGGGGCCCTATCGTAGATGACAGTATCAATCTTGCCCTTAGGTGGCTTGTACACGATGAAGCAAGCACACCAGAATTTATGACCTTTGTAAGTGGAATGACCTGCAATACCTATGATGAATACTTGGAAGCTACCGGCACTTTTCAGGCTCCTGCTCAAAATTTCATCTATGCTGATAACCACAATGAGATAGGTTTACGAATCAATGGTAAACTTCCCATAAAAACCTATGGTGAAGGAGTAATGATAGGCGATGGGAGCTCTACGAAAAATGGCTGGCAAGGTTTTATTCCCCGCAACGAAAACCCACAAGAGCGCAATCCTACAAGAGGTTATGTGAGTAGCTCTAACCAATGGAGTACATCTACCGAATACCCGTATTTTTTTAATGGTAATTTCGAAGGGTATAGAGGTAGAATGGCCCACAGCGTATTGTCTCAAGATAGTACATTTAGCATAGCAGATATGAAAGCCTTGCAGAATAGCAACTACAGCATTGAGGCAGAAGAAGCTCTTGGCATTCTTCTACCGCTGTTGGATAGTAGTAACCTAAAGCAGGCTAGCCTACTAAGCGAATGGAATTTTGAATACAACGCAGATGCTAAAGCTCCACCCCTTTTTGACCGTTGGTTTGCTGCACTTGAACAGATGATTTGGGACGAAATATTTTCAGAAACTACCATTGCTCTGCCCACACCCGACACTTGGGTGACGATAAACCTCATGGAGAGTAGTAAGGACCACCCGTTTTACGACATACAAGCCACACCATACACAGAAAACTTGAAAGACCTAGTCAATGCCTCCTTTGCAGCTGTAATATTACTACCCAACGCAACATTGGGAGCTACAAAAAAAGCACACATACCGCATCTTACCCGCTTACCTGCATTTTCATCAGACACCATCCATATAGGAGGCACCAAAAGAGCACTCAATGCTATGCAACAAACTGTTGGTCCGAGCTGGAGAATGATTGTAGCTCTGGGCGAAAATCCAGAGGCTTATGGCATGTATCCTGGTGGCCAAAGCGGCAATCCGGCAAGCGCTTACTATATGAATAAGATAGACGCATGGGCTAAGGGGGAGTATGATCGCATACCGCTAGCCACACAACCAGAATCTATCTCTAGTCCCATCTTTAAAATCACCATCTCCAATGAAGAATAGTATCGTTTTTTTATTCCTATTTACAGCAACCATACTCTGCTCTTTTGTTTTCCCGTGGTGGATAATCGCCCCCCTTACAATGGCATTTACTTATGCTACAAGGCCCTCTGCCACTGCAGGTTTTACAGTGCCATTCCTTGCTATATTCCTTGCTTGGGCACTTAGTATTTATTTCATTGACAATGGTTCTGTCCAAACACTATTGGGCCAATTATTTAGGATACCTGCATTTATGACTCCACTAGTAGCATCGCTTCTTGGCGGTTTTGTTGCAGGCCTATTTGGCTGTGCAGGATCCTTGATCCGTCCTAAGAAAAGCCTTTGATAAACAGGCGCACGTTACTTCTTCACCTATTCTACACTTCATGAACAAATCTTGGACTATCTTTTACCCAATACCACACAAAACAACCGCAGGCGGAAGAATTTTAGACTCCTCACCGTTAGGTTACTGAAATAAAAAAATTACTTTTCTGGATTGACTGCTGCTCGTATACTGAATACGTGTGACAAATTAGAGCCACTTTGATCTCCGACATCTGTAAGAGCGTAGTCTATGGTGATTTGCTTTAGCTTGAGGCCAAGGCCAATGTTTGGCATAAATGTCCACTGTTGTTCGTAGTTCTCTCCCAGTTTCTCTTGCTGTAAATTACCCGCTCCACCGCGCAAGAATATGATATTCTTGTATGCTGCCTCTATACCAATATGTGGGTCTCCACTGATCAAGTTTGTTCGCAACAATGTATTTCGCTTGCCATCCGTATTCACGTCTAGGTTTACTTCTGTCAATAGACTTATATCTTCTGAGAAGGTGATTTTTTTTGCTGCTCCGAGTATAAATTTAGGTAACGTAAGCTCCAGTGAGTTTTCGGGCACTTCATTTCCTGTTTGTCTAAAAATAGCTTCTTCAGCTTCAGAAAAATTAAAATTCCATGCATTAAAGGTCGTAGTAATATCTCTTCCAACTGCAGCAAATGACCAATCATTATCTGTCTGATACCGGGCACTCGCATCTAATCCAAAACCCCATGCGGATGTAAATTCACCAGCTGTACGGCGTATTACTTTAGCGCTGCCACCAAAGCTTAGTCCGTCTATCAATGCTTTCTGAGCATAACTCACAAAAAAGCCATAGTCAACAGCACTGAATGAAGAAATTCTATTGTAATCTACCTGGCCATTTCGAATAAGATCCAGGGTGTTGGGAATATCATCTACACCAAAACGCACCATAGAGAAACTCAATGCAGCATTCTCATTCACCTTTGTACTGAGTGCCAAATAATCATAATTTGCCAGCCCATTTAGGTAGTTACTGTGCATTACGCTGATCTGTAATTTATCTTCTTGGTTTATTAACCCAGACGGATTCCAAAAACCTGCTGTAACATCATCGGCAGAGGCAATTACCGTATTCGACATTCCAAAAGCCCGAGCACCAACACCTATTGATAAAAACTCATTGCTATACTTGGGTATAGATTGAGAAAAAGCACCTATCTGCGATATCAACAGTAAGCACATTACGAGTATTATCTGCTTGAAGTACGTAAATTTCATGGAACTAGTGTATCCTATAGTAGCTGAATTTCTAATGCATCTATTGAACGTGCTAATTCAGGTTCTATTGTCTCACAAATGTCAATTAATAATTGTCGCTGATCATCTGTCAGTTCTATCATATCTAAACTACGACAAACTCCTTCTACAGCAGCTACCACATTTTCTATGCTAGTATAAGACTCGAAGTACCTAGCCTTCATAAACCGCCTGTGCTGTCCTTTCCATAATTCATCGTCTTGAAGACCAGCATATCGCATAAATTTGAGTATCCAATCTTGCTCTACGCTGTCTACCATTTTGTAGAAATCATCGGCTAAGGTTGGGTTTTTGTCCAACAATACTTTGTCTAGAAGCACCTCTACCATAATATGCGTAATGAAGTAGTCTCTATTGATTTCCTTATCGCCACTCTCGCGAATCATATCTGTAGCTCTATTGGTAAGGTCTACAAAAACCATCCAATTATGAAACTTACGGTCACTTGCAAAGTGCTTGTTTGTACCATCATTCATACTCGATATCTCTTTGGTAGTAAAGGTGATATTCTTGTATGGGTTTATTCTGAGTTTCGGGATATAATGCCTGGCGAGATCAGGAAGTATTAAACCAATATTGTAATACTTATTGTCTTCGTCTCGGTCGAAATAGAAATGACTTAAATAATTCACTAGTGCAAAGAAAATGAAATGTAAGCAATAAATAGCAAGGTTTCAATGGGTGGACTCCATTTGCTGAGAGTCTACCTCGCGAGTTCAGTCGTATTTTTCAAGTAGAATACGCTCTTTTAGAATTACTAATGAGGGATATACCTCGCTATATGTGCCGAATACTAGCGTGGAATAATCCTCCATAAAGATAGAAAAAAAATCAACTTAACAACTGCAAACCGCAGCTTACAGCACCAATATTCGAATTGCCAAACAGTAGCCCCTGAGATAGATTTTGACACTAGAGAAAGATATGGGTGACCTTAAATAGGCAAAAAACCCAATACAGATATCTTGCAACAAGAAAAAGAAGTAGGGATATAACACTTCCAATTGGCATAAATTTCTACTTTCGCATCTTTGAGTCAATCAACCAAAACATCTGATAAATTAGGAACTGAAAAGATCAGCACCTTACTTCTCAAACAATCTCTTCCTGCGGCAATTGGCTTCTTGGTTATGTCCATATATCAAATGGTAGACGTATGGTTCGTAAGCAGATATGCAGAAGGTGAGCTAGCTATAGCAGCTATCACTGTTGTACTTCCTATTACTTTTCTAATCTCCTCTTTTGGTATGGCAGTAGGTGTAGGTGGTGCCTCTGTACTGGCTAGAGCCTTGGGCGAAAAAAACCCAGAAAAAGCCCAAAAAACTTTCAATAATCAGATAATACTCACTCTAGGATTTCTCTTGTTCTTTGTGCTAGTAGGTTACATTTTTCAAACAGAATTACTTACCCTCTTTGGGGCAAATGCTGAAATAATGCCTTATGCCAAAAAGTACTTTAATATATTGCTCCTCGGCCTACCGTTTCTTGGTTGGGCTATGATGAGCAACAATACCATACGTGCAGAAGGAAAACCCAAAGTAGCTATGCTCACAATGATAATTCCTGCGGTATCTAACATCGTCTTGGACTACGTACTTATCTTAAAATTCGATATGGGAATAGAGGGAGCTGCATGGGCTACTACCACGGGTTATACGCTCAGTGGACTTTATACTCTATGGTTCTTTTTGTCTGGTAAGAGTGAGCTCAAGTTAAGCAAGAGCAATCTCCTATTTGACCTCCCAATTGTAAAAGAAATAATCTCTATAGGGTCAATTACACTCCTAAGGCAGAGTATGTTTAGCCTACTCGCCATTGTACTCTACAGCCAACTGGATAAGTGGGGCCAGATAGAATACGCGAGTACACTCGGAGAAAGTGGCGGCTCTCACGCTATTGCAATTTATGGTCTTATCAGAGGATTTACCCTATTTGTAGCATTCCCTATCATCGGTATCATGCAAGGACTAATGCCTATAGTGAGCTATAACTATGGAGCACATAATGGAACACGTGTAAAAGAGGGTGTGTGGTTGGCTATACAATGGACCACCGGGATATCGCTGCTCCTACTCAGTATCATCGTGGTGTTCCCTGAGCAACTCATCGGGATATTTACAGCTGACAAAGACTTACTTGCACACACACCACGTGTGCTGCAACTCATATTTATATCACTACCCGTTATGGGTATTGGCTTCATAGGTGGAGCCTATTTTCAGGCTATAGGTAAGCCTTTACCTGCTTTAGTATTAACTCTTGCTCGCCAAGGGTTATGTATGATACCGCTTATGTTCATCCTCGCCTACTTTATAGAATTAGACGGCGTATGGGCTTCTCTACCCGCAGGGGAAGTTTTAGCTGGAATATGGGCAGCCGTATGGTTGTATCTGGAAGTGAATAAGCTGAAGGATGGCAAGAAAATGGATGCTGCAGATGAGATAGAGGTAGCGTAACGCCTGCGCTCTCTTGTACGATTTCAAACTCGTCCCAAGGCCATACCCGCACCAGGTTTTCTTGTCCTTTTATATAGACCCTTTAAATATTCAATGCTTTAAATATTTTGATACATAATATACTGATTATATGCGTATTCCATCTTATTATGCCTTTTTAGTAAAATAACTATTCTGTCTACTAAATGATTAATATTCAGAGATGATAAAAATACTAAACAAGAAAAGCCCGCTGTATAAGCGGGCTTTTCGGTAACCTTAATAATTCAACTAAATTTTTAGTATAACCATACTAACATTAATCAGCGTTATAATAAAATCGTTCGTGTATGATCTGACCTACTTCCCATTGCTGCACAGCCACTTGCTCCATCTGAACACGATTGCCTCCTTTGAAGGTAATGTCCATTACTACCTCAATAAAAACTTTGCTCTTCTCTGTGTCTTCAGAGATGGCTTTAATCTCAAGATTATGGAATGCTTCTACATTATTGAGGAACTGCACCTCATACGCACGACATGCTTCTTTTCCCTCACGCTTTCCAGAAGGTTCTTCCATTATTACACTCTCTGCATAATGACTGTCAAATGCTTCTAAAAGCTGCCCTTGCCCTATTTGGGCATACATATTCTTTGCTTTCTCTAAATTACTCATTCTATTTTTCTTTTATGCTGTTATTAAAATTCTAGATCAACATTCAAATCGAATTCGTCGTAAATCATCTTGTCTTGCAAATCTTCAAAATAGCTTCCAGATCCATACTTTATTCCAAAGTCAGTTCTATCCACTTTTAAACTGGCAGTGGCTTTGTTTCCATAAATTGATACTTGAAAAACTATTGATTTAGAAATCCCTTTAATCGTTAAGTCACCTTTTACTTGGTATGAGTTTTTTCCTGTGCTCTTCACATTGGTTATATTCAACGCCGAAGTCCCATGTTTTGCCACCCCGAAGAAATCATCCGATTTGAGATGCCCCTCCAGATTGTTTTTGTAATCACCTTCAAGGTCGGTACACGCCAATGTGGTCATATCCATAAGGAAACTACCTCCACTTAGTTTATTCTCATCAAAGGTTAAAACACCAGATTTTAGACCTACCGTACCCGAATGAGAACCTGTTACTTTGTACGCTTTCCATACAACTTTACTTTTTGTAATTTCATTGTTCCCCTCTTTTAGCGTCAGGCTTTCTGATTGAAAACTTTGGAGTACCAAAGCGGCAACTATCACAATACTAGATAATACTAATTTTTTCATTTTATATTTTGTTTTTTAGAAATGCCTATTGGCATTTTGTTCGTCACAAAGGTCTAGTGACGTCGCTAAACAAAAAATAAGCTAGATTATGAAATAGGGTTAATGTAAATTAACTTCTTTTACTCTCTTGCAATCTGCCCCTTTATTTTACTTAAAAATTCTTTTGTGACTCCTAAATAAGATGCTATCATATATTGAGGAACGCGTTGTTCCAGCTCGGGATAATCTTCTCTAAAAATTTCAAAACGCTCCCTAGCGGTTTTGCTAAACGTATTGACTACTCTTCGTTGGGCAGAAACGAGAGCATTTTGACTGATGATTCTAAAAAACCTTTCTAGCTTAGGAACAGTCTCAAACAGTTCTTCCATAAGAGCGGAGTCAAACTGAATCAATGAAGTAGGTTCTATGCATTGGACATTATAATCTGCTGGCTTTTGGGTAATAAAACTCCCCATATCTGATGACCACCAATTTTCTATTGAAAAAGAGACCGTATGCTCGTTACCGTCATCATCTACGTGGTAAGACCTTACACACCCCGTAAATATGAAGACTACATAGCGACAGACGTCTCCTTGCTGGACAAGAAATTGATTTTTTAGGTATTTTCTCTCCTTTATTTTAGACAGAATGATAGATTCTTCCGCTTCATTCAAATCAATATGCTTTTTTATATATGCTAAAAAAATGTCTTTGCTCATTGATCTCTTCTATTACTACTAACTATAAGCCACGCAATCAATTAGTGAAATTGAAAAAGACAGTTTACTACACATTAAAAGCTTCAGCAATAATCGCATCTTGCTCTTTCTTGTGCACTACCGAGTAACCAGTTGCAGGACTAGCACTACTTCTTCTTGTGATCTCCTTAAAACTTCTTGCCCAATCATAACGCAACACGTGCATCCAAGCTCCCATATTCTTCGGCTCCTCTTGTACCCAGCAGAATTCTGCCTTTGGATATTTTTTAATGAGCTTCTCCATCTGCTTCTCCGGCATTGGATATATCTGCTCTAGTCGCACTATGGCTACATCCTTGCGGCTACCTTCTTGTTGTCTCTCGAGTAAGTCAAAGTAGATTTTACCCGTACACAGATTCACACGCTTCACTTTTTTCGTATCTACGTAGTTATCATCTATCAACTCTTGGAAAGTCCCCGTGGTAAACTCATCTGTAGTACTTACCGCCTGAGGATGACGCAACAAGCTCTTGGGGCTCATTACTATCATTGGTTTTCTAAAATCTCGGTGCAACTGACGACGCAATGCGTGGAAGAAATTTGCCGGGGTAGTGATATTCATTACCTGCATATTAGCGGCAGCACATAGCTGTAAGTAACGCTCTAAGCGTGCACTACTGTGCTCCGGGCCTTGCCCTTCATATCCATGAGGCAATAGCATCACAAGTCCACTATACCTACCCCACTTGGTCTCACCACTGGCTATAAACTGGTCTATAGTGACCTGACAGCCATTAGAAAAGTCACCAAACTGAGCTTCCCATATCGTTAATCCCTGCGGATTAGTCATGGAATAACCATACTCAAAACCGAGAACGGCATACTCCGAAAGAAGCGAGTTGTAAATTTCAAACTTCTCTTGCTTATCACTTATGTTATTCAACGGGACATACTCGCCTTTTCCGTCTTCCATATTCACAACGGAGTGACGGTGAGAGAATGTCCCACGCTCCACATCCTGACCGCTCATACGAACGGCATGACCTTCTTCAAGCAATGTACCATAAGCCATAAGCTCACCCATCGCCCAATCAAACGTACCGTTTTCCACCATTGTCTTTCTGTCATTATAAAGCTTTGTTACTTTACGTATAGGCGTATGGTCTTCGGGCAATTCTGTGATCGCTTTAGCTACTTTATCAAATGTTTTCTCAGTAACCGCAGTTTTGGTTGTTTTTTCAAAATCCGCTTTAGTCCCACTTTTCAAACCACTCCATGTATTCTTGGGTAGATTATTGTTTTTGGGCTTTTTGTCGGCACGTACATCCTCCAAATCTTGCTGAAGCATCGCCTTAAACTCTTTCTCCATCGTCTTAGCCAAGTTAGCCTCAATGCTACCTTGCTCACTAAGTTTCTGGGCATAAATTTCACGTGGATTGGGGTGTTTTGCAATAGCTTTGTACAATACTGGCTGTGTAAACTTAGGCTCATCCCCCTCGTTATGTCCGTATTTCCTATATCCCAGTATATCTACAAATACATCAGTTTCAAACTCCTGACGGTACTCTAGAGCCAGCTTTATTGTATATATCACTGCCTCTACATCATCTCCATTGACATGAAAAACTGGACTTTTTGTAGTCTTGGCTACATCTGTGCAATAAATAGATGTACGAGCGTCTGTATAATTGGTTGTGAAACCTATTTGATTATTGGTCACTAGATGCAATATCCCGCCCACATTATAACCCTCAAGGCCAGCCATTTGAGTCACTTCGTACACTATACCTTGACCCGCAAATGCGGCGTCTCCGTGTATGAGTATGGGCGTAACCTTACTTAAATCATTATTGTACTGCTTATCTAGCTTAGCTCGAGCAATCCCTTGCACTACGGGATCCACTGCTTCAAGATGACTAGGATTTGGGCAGAGATTAAGTTTCACCTCTTTACCTAAACTAGTCTTCACTTTACTGGTGTAACCAAGGTGATATTTTACATCGCCTTCAAATACAGAATCTTCATACGCTTTACCCTCAAACTCATTGAAAATTTCAGCATAACTCTTATTCATGATGTTAGCCAGCACATTTAGTCTGCCCCTGTGTGCCATACCTATTACAAACTCTTCTACTCCGTGAGTAGCACCTAGTTCTATAGCTGAGTCAAGTGCCGGTATAAGTGTCTCCAATCCTTCTAGTGAAAAGCGCTTTTGCCCGACATACTTGGTATGTAAAAAATTTTCGAAAGCTACTGCTTGATTTAATTTTTGGAGCGTGAGTTTCTTTTGTTCCAAAGTAAATTCTGGCGTATTTTTACGCTTCTCCATTCGGCTTTGTAACCACTCTATTTTTTTAGGATCTTCAATGTATAAGTACTCTGCTCCTATACTGCCACAGTAAGTCTGCTCACAATGAGTTATGATGTCTTTTAGCTTAGCTGGACCAATTCCTATGGCTACTCCTGCATTGAATTTCTTTTCTAAATCACCTTTGCTTAAACCAAAGTTTTCTATGCTCAGATCTGGCAAATATGTTCTACGTTCTCGTACTGGATTGGTCTTAGTAAACAAGTGCCCACGAGAGCGATACCCATTATTAATGAGATTAAGTACGTTTATCTCCTTCAACATATCTTCACTCACAGCTCCTTCGGAATTGCTCAAGCCAAGATCTCCATAGGCTAGGTCAAAACCTTCAAAAAATCGTTGCCAGCTTTCATCTAATGATGATTTATCTGCCTTGTATTGGTCGTACATGTGGTCGATAGAGTCCACATCTGCATTGCTTAGATAAGAGTGATTTAGCATTATTGTAATGTTGTCACAAAAATATAAAAGGGGTTCACAATGCCACTCCTTTTTTCACCTAAAATAAAGGAGTTTAGCACGGTTTATTGACAAAACCCAAAAAGAGAGTTATTCCCAAACTATAAGTAAGGTGTGCGGTTATATTCGCACACCATTTTTATTGCTGCTGTAGCAAGACCAAATTACATGAACAGTAGAGAATTCATACAACTCTTCAATGAATATCCAATTCTACATGAATTGGAAAGGGAACTTAGTGCCGGAAAAACACGTTTCGGAGTGCAAAACAGCATTGGATCTGCTAAGTCTATCCTTTTTGCTCACCTGCAAAAACATACCGAACGTAGTGTTCTCGTATTGTGTAATGACCAAGAGCAAGCAGAATATATATACGCAGATTTACAAACGTTTACGGATCATAATTATGTCTTTCTATGGAAAGATTCCTTCCGAAGGAGCTTTGATGTGACCTTGCCCGAAAGCACAAAAATACAAACCAAAGCAAGTGTATTAGACGCGCTAGCAGACATGGATCAGCCAAAGATAGTTGTCACCTATCCAGAGGCATTTGCAGAACGAATTATTCAGCAGGAAGTATTCCAAAAGAGTAAACTTACCTTTAAAGTAGGGGAAGAGGTAGACCTCGACTTTCTCATAGAGGTGCTTAATGAATACGCTTTCTACAGAGAAGATTTCGTGTACGAACCCGGACAATTTTCTATACGTGGAGGTATCATAGATTTATTCTCGTATGCCAGTGAATTGCCCTTTAGGCTAGAGCTAGACGGTCGTACCATAGAGAGCATTCGCGAGTTTGACCCCATAAGTCAACTAAGTACAAAGAAGCTTGTGCGTGCCACCATCGTACCCAATGTACAAGAAACTGCCAAAAACGAGGAAAGTGCAGACATATTTGACTACCTCGGTAAGAAACCAATTGTATGTACGTACGACTTACCATATGCCATCGCCAAAATAGCAAAAGGACTGGAAAAAGCAGAAGATAAAGCAAGCTCTGCAACAGAAGATCTAGCGGAAGAAAGGCCCCAATTAGACCATATCTATTTTGACGAGGAACAGTTGGTAAACTTGCTCAACAAAAAACAGATTATTGAGTTTAGTAGTCAAACATTCTTTAGACCATCAGTAAAAC
>CAJXIQ010000009.1 GCA_913054375.1 uncultured Bacteroidota bacterium | reverse complement strand
ATTACTATTATAACAAGTCTATTTATTTTCTGGGATGGTCGATTTTTTAGGTTAATTTTTAAGGCCATCTGCGCTTAAATTTTTGATAAAGTATTTGGCGGGGGTATCATAGACATTCGTCCTACCGGAAGTGCAGAGGTTACCTTTGGAGGTAACTACAATAAGGTAGAGAACCCTACTTATCCTGTGCGTCAGCAGCGTAACGGACAGTTTGATTTTGGACTAAAGATGCAGCTAAATGTTACAGGACAAATTGGGGACAGACTCAAGCTAAATTGGAATTATGACACAGAGGCAACATTTGAGTTTGAGAACCAAATGAAGCTAAATTGGGCAGGAGGAGAGGATGATATAGTAAAAAACATAGAGTTAGGAAACGTTAGTTTGCCGCTCAATGGTAGTCTCATACAAGGAGGTAGAAACCTGTTTGGAGCAAAAACCCAATTGCAGTTTGGCAAATTACGTGTGGCCGTTATAGCAACACAAGACAAAGGAGAAACAAAAGAGACTGAGGTGACCGGTGGGGCACAAGTGACCAATTACGACATACAAGCTCACAATTACGATGCAAATCGACATTATTTCCTTTCGCAGTATTTTGCAAATAGTTATGATAATGCACTCCGAAATCTACCTATTGTATCCAGCAACATTCAGATAAACTATGTGGAAGTATGGGTTACCAATAGGAATAATGCTGTAGGTAACTCAAGAGATGCTATGGGTTTTTTAGACCTAGGAGAGATAGAATCTCAAGCATATCGGGAGTGGGTATTTGCCACAGGAAGTAATTTCCCAGACAATAATTCTACCAATTTTTATAATGATATCGCTAAAGGTCAAGAATTTTGTAACCCATCAGATCCTAGAGTAGAACTGGGAGTGGATTATGAATGCCTTAGTAATGCTCGCAAGTTGAACGAAAATGAATTTGTATTTCATCCTACCTTAGGATACCTATCGCTCAATCAGTCGCTTAATAATGATGAGGTGCTCATGGTAGCTTACGAATACACAGCAAATGGAGCTAATTTCAAGGTTGGAGATCTTACGGTGGATAATCCGCAGACCACAGGAGATAACGCTCATTTGAATTTGAAGTTACTAAAACATTCTACTATCAAAACTACGTTGCCCACGTGGGATTTGATGATGAAGAACATATATTCTCTAAACACGTATAACCTTCAGCGTCAAGATTTTACGATGAATGTAGTGTATGCAGATGACCCTAGTGGAGCAGATTTAAACTATCTTCCGGTGGAAGCTTCTGAACCAGAAATTCGAGAGAAACAACTCATTACGGTTCTAAATCTAGACAAGATAAACAAGCAAATGGAAGCTAAACCTGATGGGGTTTTTGACTTAATAGATGGTGTAACAATAGATGCCTTAAAAGGCCGAATTATCTTTCCTGTTCGAGAGCCGTTTGGAGCATTTTTAAGAAGTAAGTTTGTGAGTGATGACTTAGCAGATTATTATGCTTTTGACTCATTGTATAGCACTACAAAGTGGAATGCGGAGCAAGACTTAAAACACAATAAATTTTTTTTAAGGGGTACCTTTAAGGGGTCTTCCTCTGATCAAATACGCTTGCAGTGTTACAACATATCACAGGGTTCTGTGCGTGTTACTGCCAATGGGAATACACTACAAGAGGGTTCAGACTATACAGTAGACTACACGCTTGGTACAGTAAAAATAGTGAACCAAGGCATTCTGAACTCAGGAGCAGCTATAAAAGCAACATGTGAGAGCAACTCACTTATCAATATCCAACAAAAATCGCTTGTCGGAACACGTTTAGATTATAAGCACTCAGAGAAGTTAGTTCTTGGAGGTACATTCATGCACATGTCTGAGCGTCCGCTTACCAACAAAGTTAATATTGGAGAAGAACCACTAAGGAACAGTATATGGGGACTAGACGGTTCATATAATACAGAGAGTAGGTTTCTTACACGTATGGTTGATAAACTTCCTTTTGTGGAGACCAAAGCAGTTTCAACATTAAGTTTCACGGGTGAGTTTGCTCATCTCATACCCCACAAAGCGAGAACGCAAGGAGACAAAGGCACGTCGTATATAGATGATTTTGAAGGAGCTGAGACGCCATATGATTTGAAATATGTACGTAGTTGGTACATGGCTAGTACACCCCAAGGCCAGCCAGATCTATTCCCGGAAACATCTAATCCCATAAATGCGGATAGCGCATACAACTCCAAACGTGCAAGCTTATCGTGGTATAACATAGATCCAGTTTTTCAAGGTGACGATAATCTTACTCCTGAGAATATCCGTTCAAATACATTAGAGCGAAGTAGTCACTACGTACGTACCGTTGTGCAAAGTGAGATATTCCCCAATATAGAATTACAGCAAGGACAGCCGCAGCAATTGCCAACATTAGACCTAGCATATTATCCAAAAGCACGTGGGCAGTACAACTACAACACCGTAAACTTGCAAGCAGACGGGTCATTAGACAAGCCAGAAGAAAACTGGGCCGGTATCATGCGTAGAATAGAAACCAACGATTTTGAAGCTACCAACATAGACTACATAGAACTATGGCTGATGGATCCGTTTGTATATTCTAAGTACGATGGTAGTAAGCATACCACCGGTCAGCTCTACATCAATCTTGGTAGTGTTTCAGAAGATATAATTGCAGATCGAAGAAGATCTGCAGAAAACGGGTTGCCTACGCCCAACGGAAACTACTCCGTAGATAGTGGTGATTTTGCTTTAACCCCAAATGGTCAGATCATAAATAAAGCATTTGATAATGACCCCCAAGCCAGAACAGCTCAAGATGTGGGTATAGACGGTATGAGTGATGCGGTAGAACGCACTTATCTGTCAGGATATCTGAATGCCATAGAGACTAAATTTGGTGCTACATCAGCTGTGTACCAAGAGATTTTTCAAGATCCGTCGGGAGACAACTATGTATACCCTAGAGATCCGAGTTACGATGGTCAGAATGCCCTCGTGTTAGAGCGTTACAAGCGATTCAATGGGATGGACGGTAACTCCACATTAGATAAACTAGCAGACGGTACTCCAAAATCTGGAAACACCATACCTGATGATGAAGATATCAACCAAGATTTTACGGTAAATCTCAACGAGGAATACTACCAATATAAGATTGATATTGATCCCACTAGGTTGCGAATAGGAGAAAATTATGTTACAGATTCAATCAATGTAGAGGCAAATCAGATAGACCCTGGGGCATTGCCCAATAGAATAACGTGGTACCAACTGAAAGTGCCTATTCGTCAGTTTGAGAAGAAAGTTGGAGGCATTCAAGACTTTAAATCCATACGATTTATGCGTATGTACCTCAAAGGATTTGAAGATAGCACGGTTCTTCGTTTTGCTAACTTACAATTAGTGCGAGCAGATTGGAGAAGGTATCTTAATACGCTTAAGTTTCCACCTAGAGTGGGTCCAGCACAAGACCCCAATGATGATACAGAGCTCGTTGTATCTACTGTAAATGTAAACGAGAACAGCAAACGTAGCCCAGTGCCCTATAAAGTTCCTCCTGGTTTTAGCAGAGAGATAGACCCTACACAACAAGGAAATGTGCAGCAAAATGAGCAGTCACTTAGCATTGCCGTGTGTGATTTAGAGAAGGAAGATGCTCGAGGAGCGTATCGTACGCTTGATTTTGATATCAGGAACTACAAGACGTTAAAAATGTTTGTACATGCTGAATCACAGTTAGGTGCAAATGGAGACATGATAGCCGTTATGCGAGTGGGTACCGATTTAGAAAATAATTTTTATCAGTACGAAGTTCCCTTGACACTAACTCCAGAGGGCTCAGCTGATGAGCAAGCCATATGGCCAGATGCCAACGAGATGATTATAGATCTCGAAGACTTTTATACTGTAAAACTAAACAGACAACTCAATAATACGGGTAATCCAAATGGGTACTATGCCGAAATATTGCCAAACGGTCATAAAGTGAGTATCATAGGGTTGCCGGACTTGAGTAATGTGCGAACAATACTACTTGGAGTGAAAAATGCACAAACGAGTACCCAAGAAAAGCTATGTGGGGAGGTGTGGTTCAATGAGCTCAGACTGGTAGATTTTGCCAATAGAGGTGGCTATGCCGCGAATGCTCGCTTGGTTGCTAAACTTGCAGATTTTGCCAATGTTACGGTTTCTGGTAATTACCAGACCATTGGTTTTGGGGCAATAGATAAAAAGCTGAATGAGCGAAATATTACCGAACAGATACAGTATGACATAGCTGCTAATGTAGCTTTGGGTAAGTTTTTTCCCAAGAAATCGGGAATCACCGTGCCGATGTTCATTGGCTACAGTGAGAATATTATTAATCCAAAGTTTTTCCCACTCAATCCGGATATAGAGTTACGTACGGCAATAAATAATGCAGAAAGCACCTCAGAAAAAGATGCTATTCGTGAAGCTGCTCAGGATTATTCCTCACGCTACAGTCTCAATTTTACCAATGTAAAAAAGATTAGAACAGCTACCTCTAAGGGCAAGGCTAAGTTCTATGATATAGAGAATTGGAATTACTCTTTTGCCTACCAGAGGTTATTTAGGCGTAGTCAAGTAATAGAGATGAATGATGCTAAGACATACAAGTCTAGTCTCGGGTATAACCATAGCATTAAACCAAGGTATTGGGAGCCCTTCAAGAAAAAAATTAAGCGTAAGAAGTTAGCACTTATCAAGGATTTTAATATTGGTCTTACTCCTAGTAATCTAAATTTTAGAGTAGATGTAGATAGGCGATATAGTGAATTAAAGAATAGAGATAATGATAATTTTAAATCGATAGTCCCTGTTTTATATGACAAAACTTTTAGTATTAACAGAGTGTATGGTTGGAAATGGAATCTTACGAAAGCACTTTCTGTAGACTATGCTGCAACGGCTAACTCATGGGTAGAGGAGCCTTTTGGAGAACTGGATACCAAGGAGAAGCGAGATACCCTTTGGAACAACTTCTTCGAATTAGGTAGATTAAATAATTTCAACCAACGGGTGAATGCGAATTATAGCTTGCCCTTGCGCAAGATAAAACTGCTAAACTGGGCCACAGTGACTACTCGCTACAGTGCCAGTTATGAGTGGCGTAATGCTCCTCCAGCAGTGAAGTCACTGGGTAATACCATACAAAACTCGCGTACAGTGGGTGTTGTGGCTAATTTGAATTTTATCTCTTTGTATAATAAGTCCAAATTCTTACGCGCTATAAATCGACCTACAAGACGAAAAAGCGTGGTAAAGAAAGATACGGATGAAGTAGGTAATGAAGAGGAAAAAAAGAAAAAAGGTGAGCTAGGATCCGGCTCTAAAGGATTGTTTAAATTTCTGATGATGCTTAAGCAAGCTCAGATTACCACGAATTTTACTGATGGAACCACACTGCCAGGATTTACCAAGAGCATAGACGCAATTGGTCAAAATTTTGCCAATAATACGCCCGGCTTGCCATTTATTTTGGGAGCTCAAAATGAGGGATTCCGGAATCAGATAGCTCAAAATGGTTTTCTTACACGCGATACCAATCAGATTGCACGGTTTATTAATCTCAGTGGAGTAGATATCAATGGCTCTGCTACCATTGAACCTATCAAAGGATTTAGGATTAATCTTTCATTTAGTAAAAGACAGAGTCTCAATATCAATAGTAACTTCAGGTTCCAACAATCTGAAGGGCAGTTTAATGACGTATTCTTCACTGAAGTGGGTTCATATACTACATCGTTTGGTTCCTGGAATACAATGTTTGACCAGCTAGGAAAAGACTTTTCTTCTGCTGCATTCGATCAGTTTAAGAATAATAGATTAGTGTTAGCACAGCGACTGCAAGCGAGAGACTTTGGAGCGGGTGGTGCTTACAATGATTTGTACGGAGATAGTCTCAGCCAACGTGATGCTTCTGGTTATCCAGTAGGATATACCAATAAGCACCAAGAAGTACTACTGCATGCATTTATAGCTGCCTACAGTGGTAGAAATGCAGCTGCAGTAAACCTCAATCCATTAAAAGGACTGCCCATACCGAATTGGAGAATAAACTACAGTGGTTTATCTAAATTAGAGGCACTGAAAAAAATCTTTAGTAACATTACAATCTCTCACGGCTATTCAAGCACACTCAATATTAATTCATTCCAAAGGCCTGCAGATTATGGAACTGCAGAGCTAGACTCAGGTGGAAACATACCTACGGAGTACAGATTTCAAACCGGCGTGTCTATCATAGAGAGACTCACACCGCTCATTGGCATAGACGTAACAACCAAGGAAGGAATTTCGATCAAGTTTGAATATAAGACAAATAGAAACTTGCAATTAAACGTAATCTCTGCTCGTCTGGTAGAAGTACGCAATAAAGAGTTCGTAATAGGCGCAGGTTATCGTACTACTGGAGTACGCTTGCCAATCAAGTTTGATGGGAAGCGAATAGTACTTGCCAATGATTTGAATGTGCGTTTTGATTTCTCAATACGTGACGGTATTACCATTGTACGTACGCTTGAAGCGAATAACGGACAAGACGACTACAGACCAACTGCGGGCATACGCACGGTAAGCATTCGACCATCAATAGACTATAAGATTAACGATTCGTTGAACCTGAGAATGTTCTACAACAGGAATAGTAATAATCCCGTAACCAGTACCTCATTTCCATCCGCACTTACAGACTTTGGGGTAACCATACGCTACGTCTTGCAATAAAATCTGTCGCAATTCTTCTTGACTTTACCCAGTAGGATGAAAATATTTATTTTGATGGTCTAAAAACTGCGACTTATTTGCGACTAAAAACCTGCAAAAACGTGCAAGACTTTTTTTTGGTGCAGGGTATGTCAAGCCCTTTGTTTACTTGTAGTTTGCTGATAATCAGCGAGTCGGGATGGCGGGATTCGAACCCACGATCTCTGGTCCCCCAGACCAGCACTTTAACCGGACTAAGCTACATCCCGATGGTTAAAAACAGAGCTGCAAATAACTTCTTATTAGATTAAGATTGAAAGGAAAATTTGTAAAACTGGAGATATGTGTATTAATGTATGTACCAAAACCAGTACTATATATATTTAAGGCAGTATTCCTGGGCGTTTTTAGGTAAATAATCAGCAACTATTAAAGATGCCGAACTACAATCTTTTGATAAATTTTAATTGGAATAGATGAGCTGCTAACAGTATTTTTTGAGCATTATTCTGTTACTTGCACAAATAATGATTCGTATAGATACGCTTAATTTCTTGCAAAATCTGGAGGATAACAATACCCGTGAGTGGTATGCAGAGCACAAGAAAATCTATGAGAGAGCACGCAAGGAGTTTGCTGTTTTACTAGACATTACCGCAGACCAACTTAATCAGACGGATGCAATAGAGGATAAAAAGATTTTTCGAATAAATCGAGACGTACGTTTTAGTAAAGATAAATCACCCTATAAGACCAACTTGAGTGGATACCTCACCAGAGCAGGTGCAGCTCGGAGAGGAGGGTATTTTATACGCTTAGAACCCGGCAATAAATCGGTTGTTGGTGGTGGCTTTTATGCCCCTGATAAAAAGGACCTACTCCGTATCCGTAAAGAGTTTGAAATGGATGCCTCTGAAATAGAAAAAATTACATCAGATAAAAATTTTGTAAAATACTTTGGTGAGTTAAGGGGTGCGCATCTAAAATCTGCTCCACGAGACTTTGATAGGGAACATGCGAATATCAAGTGGATACGGATGAAGCAGTTTTATGCTTTTAGAAGTTTTTCAGATAAGGAAGTGCAAAGTGATTCGTTTGCACTAGAAGTAATGAACACCTACACGGCCATAAGACCATTCTTTAATTATATGAGTGAGATTTTAACTACAGACCTGAACGGTGAGTCATTGTTGAAATAAAACGAATTATAAATTATAAATATGAGAGGAGTATTAATCGGATTATTCGCAGTTTTAGGATACGGCACGTCATTTGGACAATCGATTGGCTATAACTTAAGCGGTGGTTATATAGCTGAGGGCTACGATGTTGTAGCGTATTTTAGCAATAAAGCAGTAGAAGGTAAATCTACTTATGTGCTTTCTTACAAAGGGGCTAAGTACAAATTTAGTACCGAAGCCAATAAGACAAAGTTCAAGGCTGATCCCGCAAAATACGCACCAATGTATGGCGGGTGGTGTGCATATGCCATGGGAGATAAGGGAGTAAAAGTAACCATTGACCCAGAAACATTTCAGATAATAGATGGTAAGATTTACTTGTTTTATAACTCTTGGGGGAACAACACCAAAGTATCTTGGAACAAAGAGGGAGCTGCAAATTTGAAGAAAAAAGCCGACAGGAATTGGGCTAAAATAAAGTATACCAAGTAGGCGAGGGATTTATCAAATCGTCTCTACTCAATATCACTCATATCTCCCATGTATGTTGATCATAGGATTAGTCACTCACTCTGTGGAAATCCAATGAGCTAGCCAACACTAATTCCTGCCTACTGGGAGTAGCTTTTATAAGGTCAAACTTATCTTCATCATCCAGTTAAATCCTGCCATAGGGTAGAGGTAGTTGAAATCTAGACGTTCACCACTCATAACACCACTGTAGGTATATCCGTTGGGAGCATAGTAGTGGTTTAATACATTGTTTAAGTAAAGGCCTGCATTGAAAATTTTGGTTCCTTTTATGGCTTTACTGCTGTAGTTTATACTCAGATCTACATTGGTAAACGCATTTAAACTTCGGGCATCGCTCTGCGTGTTATCCAAGTACTGCTTACCTACGTATTTACCTTGTGCATTTATGGTAAAGTTTTCATTGGCCTTATAGCTCAACATAGCTGCAGCAATAGCGTTGGGTGAGAACGCGATATCAGTCTTTTTATAGTCATTGGTAAATGAGCGATAGGCTCCGTCCCACTCTGCTACATATTCTGTAAACTTTTCTATCTTGTTTTCGGATAGCGTAAGGTTACCACCTGCTTGCAGTCTTTCTGTGATAGGATACTGAAAATCAAGTTCTATTCCTCTTCTATAGCTGTCGGCTACGTTTACTCTTAAAGCCTCTCCTACGTCATTTACAGCTCCAGTCAACACCAATTGATTGTCGTATTGCATGTTGTATAGATTTATATTTATACGTTTTCTACCATCGGTATATCGGTAGCCTATTTCTATGTTTTCCATAGATTCAGGCTCTGGTCTTGTGCTGGTTGTATTATCACGGAAATCGTCTCGTACAGGCTCTCTATTGCCTACGGCAAACACGCCATAAAAAGTGTGCCTATTGAGCAAGTAAGTCAATCCCATTTTTGGGTTAAAAAATAAGTAGTTGGCTTCTTGTGGTGCAAGTGCTAAACTGTCATCTAATCCTTCAAATTGGTAATTAATGAAACGGTACTGTAAATCAATGTACGGGATAAGGTTATTGTAGTTATACGACTGTCTTACGTAGAAGTTACCATCCGTTTTGGTAGCATCGTTATCGTAGTATAAAGCATTTAGGCCTTCGTATTCGCTAAATTCTGTAGCAATAGCCTCGCCAAAGTGTCTACCTTGGTAGCTACTGTACCCGCCACCTACTACGGTTTCGAACCTGTTTCTACGGTAGGTAATGTTGGCTATACCTCCAAGGAGTGTATTGTCTAACCACCTGCGTCTTACCAAGTCTCCGGAGAGGGCAGTATCTCCAGTAGGTTGTATACTATCTATGCCATAGTCAGAAAAATCTTCGCCATTTTTAAACTGCTCAAAATAACCTTTACCGGTGGTAGCATAAGCTGCAGTACTGAGCTTTAGAAAAGGAGAGAACTCGTGGTCAAAGAAAAACTGATAGTGGTTTTGGTTGTAGTTGTCTACTTCATTTTCATAGGTATAGTAGTTGTATGTTTTGCTATTTCCTTGTCCTAAAGTGTTTATGTCTCCATTGAATAATTCTTCTGGAATCCCCCACCACGCCTGATAAGTGCGCTCACTACCCAGCATTATATTGGTTTTAAAAACTGATTTCTCCCAGTACTTGGCAGCCGTAAGGTTGGCAGATTTCAGATCTGAAGTAGCCCGGTCTATAAATCCATCGCTTTGTATTAGACTTCCACGTAGCTGGAATGCCCAATTATTAGCTAGTCTTCCTGTACCGTGTGTCACTGAAACGCGTTGGGTATTGAAACTGCCAAATCCTAGATCGGTTCTGGTAAATTGGTCTTGACTCAAATCATTGGTTCTAATGTTTACACTAGCACCGAAGGCCGCAGCACCGTTGGTACTCGTACCAATGCCACGCTGTATCTGAACACTTTCTGTGGAGCTCGCAAGGTCTGGCATATTGACCCAGTACATTCCTTGACTTTCTGCATCATTTATGGGTATCCCGTTTACGGTGATATTCACACGTGTGGGATCTACGCCACGTACTCTTATACCAGTGTACCCTACGCCATTTCCAGCATCAGATGAGATCACCGTACTGGGTGTCATATTGAGCAAGAATGGGAAGTCTTTGCTCTGGTCTAGCTGCTCTATTTCTTCCCTATCGATATTGGTGAATGTGGTAGGAGTTATATTTTTTGCTCGTACGGTACTTATCACTGCAGCATCTAAGAATTCCATGTCTGGCATCACAAAGATGATCTTCCCGTTGGATGATTGCATTAAGTTTATGGTGTCTATCTCTGTCTTGTAGCTCAAATGGCTTATGGCCATTGTATATATTCCACTTGGAATATTACTAAATAGAATAGTCCCATTTGGAGTAGAGTAGGTGGTAACAGACCCATTCTCTCCAGTTAATCTTACAAATGCAGATTCTATCGGTTCATAGCTTTTTACATTTTTCAGTTGAGCACTAAAATTGACTTGTGCATACGTCAAAGTACATAGCAGTGTAAATACGGATAGTAGTGTAGTTTTTTTCATTCCTGTGTTTGTTTTATAATACAGGAGTGTTGAGTGATACAGGTATATCTTTTTTGGTTTCCTACGGCAGCATTACCTGCATCAGGTTCATGGGTATCATCTCAGCAATTTCGCTCGCTTAGCGAAAAAGCACCCCTTTGTTGAGGCAAATGTAAATAAAAAAGTGAGTGGACAAGTTTTTCGTTTGCATCAGATTGCTTTTCTACCTTGGGTTGCGTTCAAGCGACTATATAATTGGGATGTACGGCGCAAATGAATGCACCACTAAAATATATTTTTAGAACAGCTAAAACGTGTAAGTCAAACCAGCATTGAGCAAAGACTGGCTGAAACCGACTTCAATATATGCTCCTACGGTTTTACTAATATAGTATCTGGTTCCTATGGTAGCCTCCCATGCAATTGGTAATGGTGAAGAAACATCAAATGCTACACCACCAAAATTGCCTCCAAAATCCACCTTATATGTTGAGTTGCCGTAGCCTAAACCTAGGCCTACGTAGTGGTCCCAACTGAAGGAGGTGCCAAAATGTATATTCCCTCGTGCCATAACTCCAATGGACTGAAACGTTTGTGTATGCTGGTACGTACTATCTCCCGCTATTGGGTTCTTGTCATCATCGTACAGTGTTCCACTTACGGGGTATTCTACTTTACTGGTAGCAAAACGGGTCACCAATCCAAGTCCCCATTTGTCACTCAGGGCATATTCATACCTTAATAATATGGGTCCGATACCTCCAAAGTTAGCTGTCGGATAAATTTCGTCTAAGTTGCCAAATGTAGATTTTCTTATACCGGGAACACCATACCCTACACTTATAATTTGCGAGCCTCTTTTGTAACAGTTTCGATTCTTACGAGCCGCAGCAGTTTTGGCAGTAGGTTCCCCATATTCAGCAAGGGGAGTATCACTGGTTGCCGCAGCAAATAGTGTCATAAGTAAAAGGCATGTATTTAAGAATAATCTAGTCATTGGTCTGTTTCATTAGAACGTTCAAATCTAAATAAAAATGTTGGGGGTATGAAATTCCTGAGCGTGCAGATTTATTTCGTTATTCTTATATGCAGTTGTTATGTATTGACGCGTCAATAAAGTAATTTTGACCTCTTAAATAGTAAGATTGTATGCCTAAAATTATATATACCAAAACCGATGAAGCTCCAATGTTAGCTACTTTCTCCTTTTTACCTATAGTGCAAGCTTTTACCAAAGCTGCTGGGGTTGAGGTAGAAACCAGAGATATATCACTAGCGGCTCGTGTTTTGAGTCAGTTTCCTGAGGATCTCGCTCCAGAGCAACGCGTAGGAGATCACTTGGCAGAATTAGGTGAATTGGCTAAAAAGCCAGAGGCAAATATTATTAAACTCCCAAATATATCGGCATCTGTACCACAGCTTAAGGAAACTATAAAAGAGCTGCAAGCAAAAGGATATGGGATACCCCATTATCCAGACAATCCTACGACCGGTGCTGAAAAAGCAGTTGCAGCCAAGTACAATAAAGTGAAGGGAAGTGCTGTAAATCCCGTTTTACGAGAGGGGAATTCAGATAGACGAGCTCCGAAGGCAGTAAAGAATTATGCAAAAAATAATCCACATCGCATGGGCAAGTGGAGTGCAGATAGTAAAACGAAAGTAAGCACGATGAGTACAGGTGATTTCAGAAGCAATGAGAAATCTATAACGGTTGCTACGGAGACTACTTTTAAGATAGTACATACTGACACAATGGGAACTACAACGGAGCTACGAGCACCAGACAAATTACAAGCTGGGGAGGTTATAGATTCTACTTTTATGAGTAAGAAAGCACTGATGGCTTTCTTGCAACAGAGTATAGCTGACACAGCTCAAGACAAGACTTTGCTGTCTCTTCATATGAAGGCAACAATGATGAAGGTCTCTGACCCTATTATATTTGGCCATGCCGTTAGGGTCTACTTTGATGCGTTATACAAAAAACACGGTGAGACCTTTGCTAAGCTCAATGTAAACTTAAACAATGGATTTGGTAATCTACTCGGTAAACTAGACGAATTAGATGCTGCGGAAAAAGCAGAGATACAAGCGGATATTGCTGCAGTACTAGAGGCTCAACCCGATCTTAGTATGGTAAATAGTGACAAAGGAATTACAAACCTGCATGTGCCGAGCGATGTGATTATTGATGCAAGTATGCCAGCAATGATACGCAATGGAGGTAGAGTATGGGATAAGAACGGAGACGAGGGAGATACCAACGCTGTAATACCAGACAGTAGCTATGCTTCTGTTTTTCAGGCGACTATAGATTTTTGTAAGATGCATGGAGCATTTGACCCTACTACAATGGGTACAGTGCCCAATGTAGGACTGATGGCTCAGAAAGCTGAAGAATACGGTAGTCATGACAAGACATTTGAGATAGCAGCTGATGGCAAAGTAGACGTAATAGATGCTAGCGGCAATGTGCTATTAAGCCACGATGTAGAGACGGGTGATATATGGAGAATGTGTCAAGTGAAAGACGCTCCAATACAGGACTGGGTAAAGCTCGCAGTAAATAGAGCTAGAACTACCGGTTCTCCTTCTGTATTTTGGCTAGATGCATCTAGGGCTCATGATGCACAACTCATTTCAAAAGTAAATACATACTTAAAAGATCATAACACGGACGGCTTGGAACTGCATATAATGGCTCCCTATGAGGCTACGCAATTTTCGCTAACACGGATTAAAGAAGGGAAAGAAACCATCTCTGTTACGGGCAATGTGCTTCGAGACTATTTAACAGATTTGTTCCCTATACTTGAGCTTGGTACGAGTGCCAAAATGCTCAGTATAGTGCCACTGATGAATGGTGGTGGTTTATTTGAAACAGGAGCAGGAGGAAGTGCCCCAAAACATGTTCAGCAGTTTGTAGATGAAAACTACTTGCGTTGGGATTCCTTGGGTGAGTTCTTGGCTTTAGCAGTATCCCTAGACCACTTGGGGCAGACATTTGATAACCCGAAAGCAAGCGTACTGGGGTCTACATTAGATGAGGCTACGGAAAAATTCTTGGCCAATGATAAGTCCCCGGCTCGTAGACTGGGACAGATCGACAATAGAGGATCACACTTTTACTTAGCTATGTACTGGGCGGAGGCTCTTGCAAATCAACATCAGGATGCGGATCTAAGAGCACAGTTTGGACCATTAGCTGAATTGCTTGGCAGCAATGAAGCTAAGATAAATGAAGAATTGGTAAGTGTACACGGCAATGCTGTAAACATAGAGGGGTACTACATGCCGGAGGATGCCAAAACCAGCCGGGCTATGCGACCAAGTGAAACCCTGAATGGGATACTTGGAGGATTGGCGAGAGCTTAAGGCATGGCGTAATTGAACGAGCAACTGAAAATTACAAGTTGCTTTACAGCAAGTAATAACCTCATTTTTTGGTGTGATATTGTTAAACGGCTAGAGTATACCAAATGATTAAACAAAAAAGGACCTGTGTGAACAGGTCCTTTTTTTAATACCTAAAGTTAAATCTAACTATGTATAGCTCTATTTTCTGTGGCTGCAAGGGCAGCTTCTTTGGTTGCCTCACTGGTCGTAGGGTGAGCATGGCAAACGCGTGCAATGTCTTCAGCACTTGCACGGAATTCCATTGCAGTAGCTATTTGCGTAATCATATCTGCTACGCGTGGTCCTATCATATGGGCACCAAGTACTTCATCTGTTTCTGCATCTGCTAGTATTTTTACAAATCCATCTATGTCCATGCCTGCTACCGCTCTTCCATTGGCCCGGAAAGGGAATTGACCTACTTTATATGTAACTCCTGCTTCTTTGAGTTGCTCCTCAGTTTGGCCTACACCTGCTACTTCTGGCCAGGTATACACTACACCTGGCACCAGATTATAGTTTATATGTGGTTTTTGGCCTGCTAGCATTTCTGCTACTGCTACACCTTCTTCCTCAGCTTTGTGCGCCAGCATTGCTCCTTTTACTACATCGCCTATCGCATAGATGTTCGGTATATTTGTTTGTAGATGCTCGTTTACCTCTACACGACCTCTATCGTCTAGTTTTACTCCAGCTTTGTCTGCGTGTAGTCCAGTTGTGTGCGGCTTTCTACCTACAGCTACTAAGCAGTAATCTCCTTCTAGAGTTATCTCTCCTTTTTTGCCCTCTGCAGTCACAGTGACGGTTTTGCCTTTGGCAGTTACACCGGTCACTTTATGACCTAAGTGTAGTTTCATACCTTGCTTTTTCATTACACGGCCCATCTCCTTGCCCAAGCTAGCATCCATACTTGCTAGTATACTAGGAGCGTATTCTACTATACTTACTTCAGCACCAAGTCTGCTGTATACAGATCCTAATTCTAGGCCTATGACACCACCACCTATTACGATTAAGTGTTTTGGTATTTCTTTAAGTTCTAGCGCCTCTGTAGAGGTAATTATTCGTTTCTTGTCTATCTCAATGCCGGGTATGCTACTTGGCTTACTCCCGGTAGCTATGATGATATTTTTACCCTTTATTTCTGCTGTCTTTTCACCTTTTACTTGTACGGTATTGGCATCTATAAATGAGCCCATTCCAGTGTAGGTGTCTATCTTGTTTTTCTTCATCAAGAATTCTACCCCTTTTGTCATTTGGTCTACTACGCCCTGCTTGCGAGCTACCATCTGTTTAAAGTCAATTTTGGGTGTACCAATGTTGATGCCGTGGTCTGAGAACTTGTGCACTGCATCATGATACTGGTGGGAGCTATCGAGCATAGCCTTACTGGGTATGCAACCCACATTGAGACACGTACCCCCAAGGGTGTTGTACTTCTCTACTATGGCAGTTTTCATACCTAGCTGTGCACATCGTATGGCACAGACGTATCCACCCGGTCCGCTTCCTATTATTATTACGTCGTAGTTCATTTAGTATATCTCTTCTTGTTGCTCTATGCGGAGACCTACAGCAAGTACATTTACCAAGGTTTCGAGTCGCATATTCTGTTCTATTTCAACGGTATATTTTCCTTTTTGATCTAAGTATTTGCGGTGCAAGATGGGTGATTGAAAGGTTACTATATCTCCCAATCCGCTACCGAGCCATTTACCAGACTTGGCCGCCAGGTCTACACTTATTACTTCACTTTTTTTGCTACCATCTGGTTTCGTAATATTCAACTTTAGGTAAATGTTGGCATAGGGATAGTCGCCAGATATACGAAGATTTGTAAATATTTGATGGTAAAAGCCAGGGTTTTCTACATGAAATGTATCGGCAATACTATGCTCGTAGCGCCAACCTTCTTCTGGCAATTCATGGTAGCGATCTACTAATACACCGTCACTACAAGCAGATAATGCTGCTGCTAAGGCAACCGTGAGTATGAATAGCATGTTTTTCAAGAGTGAAACAAAGGTAGAAAAAATGAGTAATGACCTACGAAAAAATACATGCGTTTTGTATAAGTTTTTTGGATTGATTTGTAGCGTTGGATCCCTTCGGTCATTTATGAGTAGCATAAACGTAACACAGAGCGATAATACAGGGAGTAATTAAACTACTGATGCAAAAAAAGCCCAATGTATTTTCTCATTGAGCTTTTTGATAGGTGCCTAAATTTTGGCTACATCTTCTTTCTTAAGGTCTTTGGGAGTGCGTCTTTGTGTATCATGAAGTTCATAGTTTTCAATGCTACATAGGGCATACTTGCGTAGAAGTATCCATCGCAATCATTGTACGATGTTCCCCAGCTATTTTTTACGATGAAGTATTCGTTTCCGTCTTGGTCAGTTACAATACCAGTAAGGTGCATTCCGTGGTCATCTGTAGTGAGGTAATTGTCAAATGCTTCTTGTCTCATTTCTTGCGTAATATCAAGTTCCTTGCCAGGTGAGTCAAACTGAGTTCCTTCTTTGTCGGCTCCTGCATCATTAAACTGCTTGTTATCTTTTCCTTTAACAGTGAGTGCAGATTCATCTGCTGGAACAATGGCTAGCCCATTCTTGAAACTGAAACCTTTTTCGCTCACATCTGCAGCCCAACCAAGTCCGTAACCTTGATTTATAGCCCCTTTCATTATGCTCATCATCTTGTCCATAGGTACGTTGTATGCTTGTGCCCATATCCAGTTATCAGGAACTTCAAGTACAAAACTTTCATTGAAAGGGTGATGTGTAAAAGAGGTTATGATGACATAATCATCCATGTTCATTTCTAAACTCTCTGCAAAGCTAGTAGGAGTATAGCTGGTTCCTTGGTATTCAAAACTCTCTGGTACAACACCTAAGTAGGCATCCAGTATAGCACTAAAGGCGGGTTTCCAACTTGTTGTAAGTTTCTTTTGCTTGTTAGCAATAATAGCATCCAAAAATCCTTTGAGTGCAGCTTCCATCTCGCTATGGTTATGATTTTCTAGCCCGTAGTTTAAACCTTTGTATGCCTCTTGCGGCATTATGCCATACTTTTTTATTACATAAGGAATATCGTGAAAAGCACCCCCTTGGCTAAAATTAGCCGTACCGTGCATACGTACATAGTTTTCTGCTTTGTCTTCGTATGCCTTACGTACGATGTACATCTCGCTTAGCTTGTGCTTACCTTTACCCGTACGGATGAGTTCACTTTCCACAAAACTAAGTGCACTAAAACTCCAGCAGGTCCCCGTGCGGCTCTGGTTCTGTACCTCGTTTACTTCTATGTCTTTTTTAATGGTAAAAATGTAGTTTCCATCTTTCTTATTTCTTAAAGTGTCTTGTGCTTGCAGTTGAAACTGAAACAGGAACAAACTACTGATTAATAGTGCTGATACGAATGAAAATTTTGTCATAAGGCAGCCAAAATAAGTGATTCTTTTAAAATATGATGCCCAAATGGATAAAGAAGAGAAATAGAACGGTAAATTTGTTACCCATGGCAATTCGATGTTTCCTTTTTACCCTACTGACAATAGTTGGGACCAGTCTTTATGGCCAAAATACATTTGACCATGACATGGAAGCTATTAGAAAGGGAGAAAGAGAAGCCTTCGTTGCCAAAACTAGGCTAAAGACCAAACGAAGTGGGAATAGGTATGACCTTACCTATCAAAAACTGACACTTTATATCGATTCGCTCGCTCCGAGGAATAGACGTATTGAAGGTAATGTCTATTCAGAACTCACTGCCTTAGATGATAATTTTACCTCATTTACATTTGATCTCACGAGCAATATGGTCGTAGACTCTGTAAAAGTGAATGGGGTGATTGCACCATTTGTGCGAGCAGGGAACGAGATTATGCTTAATGTAGCGCCAAAAAATACTGGAGCATTTATTACGTCTCAGGTGTATTATAGTGGTGACCCAAGTAAGAGTGATCAACGAGGCTTCAATTACGACGCTCAATTGGCAGGTCCAATGATATGGACACTCTCTCAACCATACGGTGCATATGGCTGGTGGCCTTGCAAGCAGCAGTTGGTAGATAAGATAGACTCTTTTGATATGGATGTACGTATTCCAAAAGGGAATAAAGCTGCTGGGCTAGGGGTGCTCGCTGCAGTAGACACGCTAGCTGATAGTAGTCTTATCTTCAAATGGCGGCATAGGCATTCGGTGAGTACGTACTTAGTTTCTGTCACAGTGACGAACTACTATGAAGAGAGCCATTACATACAACTAAGCAGAGGCGATAGTGTATTGCAACTAGACTATATCTATCCTGCCTATAAGCCTGCTGCTGACACCTTGCGATGGGCAATAGATGGTATGATGCGAACCTTTGATAGTTTGTTTGGTGATTACCCTTTTAAAGATGAAAAACATGGTCACGCTATGTTTGGCAGGGGTGGAGGTATGGAGCATCAGACAATGAGTTCTATGGCTCATTTGCGTTTTGACCTCATGGCTCATGAGTTGGGGCATCAATGGTTTGGGGATAAAATAACGTGTGGATCGTGGCAAGACCTGTGGCTCAACGAAGGCTGGGCAACCTATGCAAATGCAATAGCACGAGAATTTCACAAGACAAAAGAAGAGCACCATACGTTTCTTCAATCGAGTATCAACAGTGCCACGAAGTCTGAAGGTGGAGCGGTATATGCCTACGATACGAGCGATGTAAGGAACCTCTTTGACGGAGATATTCGATATAATAAAGGAAGTGCGGTACTGAATCAGTTGCGGTGGGAGGTAGGTGATAGTGCGTTTTTTGCAGGCACTAGAAACTATATGGCAGACGCAGATTTGTGCTATGGTTTTGCGTATACTCAAGATTTTCAGGAGGCAATAGAAGCCGCAAGTGGACAAGACTTGGATCCTTTCTTTGATAGGTATGTGTATAAAGAAGGATTCCCGATACTGACTACCCGCTGGAATAGAGTGAACGCTGGTGACCTTAGAATTAAGATAGACCAAGTTACATCGCATCCGTCGGTATCCTTCTTCCCATTAAAAATTTCTTTTAGGGCTATGGGTCCCAAAGGAGATACTACATTTTTGCTTAATCATTTGGAGCCAAATCAAGATTTTACATTCGATTTAGGCTTTCGTGTAGACGAGTTGCAGTTTGACCCGGATTACTGGTTGCTTGCACGCAATACGTTGGTAGAAGGTAAGCATGTAGATTTGTCCTCGATTCAGGTGTTTCCTAATCCGAGTAACAACAGCTTGTCTGTTTTTATGCAAGATAGAAAAGTAGATAGGCTTGAGCTTGTAGATTTGCAAGGTAGGGTATTGCACAATGTAAACGTACAGAGTTTGAAAGGTAAGACAACTACCATCGATATTTCGAATTTAGTAAATGGAGTTTATCTCATGCGCGCAACCTCTGGTGGAGAAAGTGTTGTTGTGAAGTTTACGAAAACCTCATCTTAGTAGAAGGCCATTTATTCTTTCGTTGAGCGTGCATGTTTAGTGCAGTGTTTTCTCCTATTTTTGAGCGTGTGACCCGTGCAAACGATTCTTGTATATGCTTCAATAATCGGTAGGGTCTGTACGCGGATAACCGTTGTTCGCTAAAAAAATGCCCCGCCTTACAAGTGAGACAGAGCTCAAGGTTTAGTTAACCCAATAGTGACTAATCTAGAGCCGCTATAAGTTCGTTACTCATGGGCTCCACGCCGCTTCCAAAGTGTGTTATGAGTTGTCCATTCTCGTCTATCAGAAATTTGTTAAAATTCCAACTTACCGTAAAATCGCCTAATTGATTTTCTGTTTGGTTTGTCAGCCATTGGTAAATGGGATGTTGATCTTTCCCTTTAACATTGATCTTGGTAGTTACAGGAAAGGTAACACCATAATTTTTCTTACAGAACAAGGCTATTTCTTCTTTGTCGCCTGGCTCTTGACCCATAAATTGGTTGCAAGGGAAACCAATAACTTGGACTTTATCGCCATATTGCTCGTGGAGTTTTTGTAGTCCTTCGTACTGGCGTGTGTAGCCACATCTGGAGGCTACGTTTACCACAAGGATTTTCTTTCCTTTATAGTTTGCCATATTTAGCTTGTTGCTCTCATCTAGGCTAGGTATGCTAAAGTGGTGAAAACTCCGAGTAGTTGCTACTTCGGAAGCTACTTTCGTTGCCGCTTTTTGTGTTGTCAGGGATGGTTTTTCCATTGTTGATTCTGCTGTTTGCGTATTTTGTGTGCATGATGTCATAGCAATAACAACTGCATATATTAATAAGGCTTGCATACGCTTAAAACACGTGATAGGATGTAAATGTTTGCTATTTTAATAATAGATTAGAACCAAATTAGCCAAGAAGCGTTAAACCAGTACTACTATGAGTGAAGAAAAAGACGATAAGCCATATTATACGGGAGAAGCTAAGTTTTCACCAATACCGCTCAGTGTGTCATCACCAATGATCAAAGCTGAGAATAAGGGCAAGATAAAAGCAAGTGCAGTGGAGACGATGCAGAAGCAGGCGAATCAACAAATCACTATGCTCAAGAAACAGGCCGACGTAATCATGGCTCAGGTACGCGAAATAGAAGCTCGATTGCAAGTGTCTTACGGTATCTATGAAGCTGAGATGAAATTTACTCCGAAAATAGGAGAACTCTACCACCTGTATGAAAAAGAGGATAATAAAATACTTTCGTTTATATCACCAGAAGAATGGGGTAGTCGTTTACCATACGATTCATTTTTGGCTACTGTACTTTTATTGGCAGACCGTACTTGGGAGGTGAAAGTGCGCAATGCGGAAGGTGGGCTCATGCTTTTGTAATTTTTTTCAAAAATTTTATCAAAAAAAACCGCAGCACATTTATGCTGCGGTTTTTTTGGTTGTAATCCGATCAGAATCTTCCGGCGGATTGTTATTTAAGAGGTATCAAAACTCGGTCAATTGCATGTATAACACCATTGCTTGCTTGCACGTCTGCGAGTATTACATTAGATTCTTTTCCTGCTACATCCGTTATAACAACTCCGTCTGTAGTGTTAATGACGAACGTATTTCCTTCGAAAGTGGTAGGCTTTGCTCCATCTGTTATTTCACTGGCATTGATGTTGTCTCCAACGATTACGTGGTATTTCAAGACTGCTTCTAGGGTTTCTGCTGGTATGTCTGCTAAGCCATTCCACTCCTCATTTGATGCTAGTAGAGCAGTAAATGCCTCGTTGGTAGGCGCAAATATTGTAAATGGTCCGTCTCCGCTTAAAGTGTTTGCGAAATCAGCTTTTGCTAGCCTTTCGTCTGTTAGTGCTGCAACCAAAATAGAGAAGTTTGGGTTTGCAACTGCAGTGGCTACTACGTTTGGAACTAAAATAACTTGGTCAATAACATGTACAACTCCGTTGTCTGCTACTACATCTGCAGCAGTTACTGTAGCTGTGTTATTTAGTTTTACTCCATCTGTTAGATCTACGAGCAGAGATACTTTTGTATCTTGAGCTCCCGTCGCTAATGTAGATACATATCCCGCAGTTAAGTCTGTGGACATTACCGTCCCACTAACTACGTGGTTTAATAATATTTCTGTTAATACGTCGTCTGATACCTCATCTAACCCACTTATTGCTAAATCAGCTAATAATGCTGTGAATGCAGCATTTGTAGGAGCAAAAACAGTGAATGGACCAGCACCGTTTAGTGTAGCCGTCAGACTTACGCGATCTAGCGCAGCGGCGAGAGTGGTAAAATCGTCTCCTTGAGCTATGTCAATGATAGTATTTGTTGTGGGTGTAGGTTCTGGAGTTACCTCATCTGAATCCTCAGAGCAACTCATAAAAGATACTGTTGCTAAAAAAAGCATCGCGTAAAAGAATGTGTTTTTAATCATAATTTCTTGTTTTATATTGTTTAAGTAACCACAACAAACAATTTTGTTTAATTGTTTTAAAAAAAAGTTAAACAAAATATATTTTGGTCAGTTGAATCAGGTGCGGTTCCTGCTTCTATAGGGTTGAGTTTTTTGGTATTACTTGGTTACCTCAGCTAGAATACCGAGGTAATTAACGTATCGGGTAACCGGAATTTCTCCGTGTTCTACGGCCTTTATTATTCTGCATTCTGGTTCTTCAGCGTGTAGGCAGTTACTAAATTTGCACTCATTCTGTAGTTTTTTTATCTCAGGGAAATAATGGCCTACTTGGTTAGGCTCTGTATATACCATACCAAAATCTTTAATTCCAGGGGTATCTATAATACGTGTTCCGTTTTCTCCCAGAAACATCTGAGCAAAAGTGGTTGTGTGTCTTCCTTGCCCGTATGCTTTGGATATGGCACTTACCTTTTGGTTGGAACCCGGTAGTAGTGCATTTATAAGCGTAGACTTACCTACACCAGAATTGCCAGCAAGAAGAACGCATTTATGAGCAACTAGTTCTTTTATTTTGGTAGTGTCTTCTTCATCTAAGAAACTCACATTGTAGATATTATAGCCAATGCTTGGATATAGCTCCATGAGCATATCACGGTGGCTATTTGCTTTTCGGGTGTTTAGGTCTTTCTTATTTAGGAATATGGAAACGGGGATATGGTACGCTTCTGCCGTTGCCAAAAACCGATCAATAAAACCTTGTGGAGTGTGAGGTTTGGCTGGAGATGCGATAATAAATGCCTGGTCTATATTAGAAGCTATTAGTTGGTACTGCTTACTCAGTTTGTTACTCCTGCGTACTATGCAGTTATAGCGATCGCTTATTTCACTTATGGCATATTCTTCTCCGTCAAATTGTAAGGTTACTTCGTCACCAACTACAACAGGATTCGTACTCTTTATCTCAAGGGTCCTAATTTTACCACGCAAGCGAGCGTCTACTTCTTTGCCATCAATGAGAACACGGTACCAGCTTCCTGTGCTTTTGGTTACTATACCTTTCATCTGGATTGATTAAAATACCTCTGAGACAACTTGTTTGGTACTACTGGAGAAACTCATAGTATAGAAGTGAAGTGCGGGTACATTGGCAGCCTTGAGTTCTTTGCATTGCTGTATACACCACTCTATCCCTATTTGCCTTGCGGCGTTATCATCTTTTGCATCATGGAGTTCACTCGCCAGTGGCTCAGGTATATCCATATTGAAAATACTTGGCAATGCACGCAAGTGAGCTTTTTTGGTGATGGGTTTTATTCCTGGAATAATGGGTACCATAATACCCGCTGCTCTGCACATATCTACGTATTCGAAATATTTTTTATTGTCAAAAAACATTTGAGTAGTAATAAACGATGCTCCAGCGTCTACTTTTCTTTTGAGGAACTTAAGATCGCTTTGCATGTTTGCAGCATCAATATGCTTTTCTGGGTAGCCAGCAGCTCCTATGCAGAAGTTGGTTTCAGTAGCGTTTTCTAGCTCTTGATCCTGGTATACACCGTTATTCATATCTCCTATTTGTCTTATCAGGTCTAATGAGTTGCCGTTCCCGTTTTTTTCTGGGTTGAAGTTCCTTTCATTTTTTAGGTTATCACCGCGAAGGGCGAGTACGTTTTCTATACCTAAGAAGGCTAAATCTATCAATGCATTTTCTGTTTCGTCTTTGCTAAAACCGCCGCAGATAAGGTGAGGTACGGCCTCTATCTGGTACTTGTTCATTATCGCAGCACAAATAGCAACTGTTCCTGGTCGTTTTTTGGTGCTTATTTTATCATAACCACCGTCTTTTCTTGCCCGTTCGATGTATTCTTCTCTGTGGTAGGTCACGTCCACAAATGACGGATTGAATTCCATTAAAGGATCTATAGCCTTGTAAAGGGAATTAATACTCTTTCCTTTTAACGGCGGTAAAACTTCAAAGGAAAAGAGTGTTTTGCCGGGTTTAATGTATTCTGTAAGTTGCATGTTTACCTATTAGAACTGTAGTTCTCTTATTTTGTTTAAATTTTTCACGTATTGCAAGATACTAGGGCCTTTTAGCCGGTGTGTAGAGTGCCTGCTTTGCTGTATTGGTGATTCTGAGTGGGGGGTGCTGGTCTAATCTTCTGATCGTCTTGGTGAGATAGCGAATAATGTAGGCTTCTCCTCCAAAATTAATGACGCTTAAATTGTCCTCTGGAGTGTTAGAGTAACTCTGTTTCCCGGTAGTAACAAGAACGGTGGGCACGTCAAACGTGTGAAACGACTCCAAATCAGAAGGACCTATATCGTGACCATCCGTATTTACTTTGATGATTTTGTGCTTCGCTATTTTTGTAGTGGATAGGATAGATTCTAGGGTCGCAGATCTTTCTGCTCCGCTAATAAACAACTCTTTGCCTGTTGAGTCTAAATGACCAACCATATCGAGATTGAGAACATAGTTTGTTTCTATGCTTCCAAAGGGCTTACTTTCCACAAAAAATCGGGAGCCAAGTTGCTCCAACTCTGCCCCTGTGAAAGCGACAAACATATAGTTATAGGTACGGTATTTCTTAGGCTTAGATGTTATTTCTCTGGCTAGCTCCAGTAGTGCTGCAATACCACTGGCATTGTTGTCTGCTCCTCTGTGTATTTGGTTTTTGAACGCTGGAGGTGTTTGGCGATTATTCCCAATTCCCAAGTGGTCGTGATGTGCCGTGATTACTACGGTATAATCAGATTCATTTTCGATCGTACCAATGATATTGTGTGCTTGCACACTTAGGAGCATTATATCGAGGTTTAAGTCTATTTGCTCGGTTGTAATATTGCTCAAGTCACGGTTAATGAAAAGCACCGGTTTTCCTGTGTTTTCTAGTGTTTTTTCTAATTTACCACTAGGCTTTAAAGCGTTGTTAGTGGTATAAAATAGTATTGCTCTAGCCCCCCGTGATATAGCATACTCGACTCTCATTTCTGCATCTTCCCAAGACATAAAGCGATTGTGTTGATTTAAACCGCCAGGAATATCCAAATTAATAATTACGGCCTTCCCTTTTACGTTCTTTCCTTCATAATCAAGATGATTTAGTCCAGGGTCTTCTATGCCATAGTTCATATGTATTGCTTCTCCTGTGTACCGTCCATTATTGGATGATATATTAATTGGGTAAAAATCAGTGAATAGGGTAAGAACATCATTGCCTAATTTAAGGGAGCTGTTAGGTTGTGCCATGCGCATGTTGGGCACTTCAATGTGTTGTAGGTATCCGATGTCTCCCTTAGGTATGAGTCCTATCTTTTCAAATTGGCCTGCTATGTACTCGGCAGATTTTTTTTCTCCACTGGTGGCTGTATACCTTCCTTCTAAATCATTGCTTGATAAGTATTCTATGTGAGTTTTGACTCTTGCTGCTACCCTCTTATCTTTAAATCGGGGCTTTTGACCAAAAGAGGCTACACATAGTATTAGCGTAAGTGATGTAAGTATTGGTTTTTTAGGAAACATATCAAAGGATACTGGAGATGGTCTTTGTGATGATAATGAAAATAAGAATAGCAAATATAATTCGTAGATACTTACTTGAAACTTTTTGCCCAATAGATACACCAAGAGGTGCTGCAAATAAAAGTCCGGCTACCAACGGGAAAAATAGGGTTGGCAGTAGATAACCTATTTGCCATTGGAAACCCGAGGCTGGAGCATCATAACTCCCATAGAGTGCAAGCATCGGAATCATGACCGTGGGTATTACACCTATGCTAATGGAAGCTGCTTTTTTTATGTTTAATCTCAGAAATTGGGTAAATAGCGGAATCATTATGACTCCTCCTCCGAGCCCGGATAGCCCAGAAATAACACCTGTAATAAATCCAGTTAGGGGATATTTCCAAGAGGGGGGTATATGATCTGTGGTTTTTAACCTTGGTTTTGACCTCAAAAAATGAATTAAGGTGATGACCAATAGGCCTATAAAAAAGAGTGTAAAATTCTTTTCGTTATACCAGGTTCCATTTGCGATGGAATGCGTAATCCATAGGCTCGCGGGTATTGCTATGGCAGCAGTTGATAATATTTCTTTTGGGTAGAAGTGATTGATTTTGTACTGCTTCAAAGTACTGATGGCTCCGGCAAAAAAAGTTGCTGCGAATGAGTTGGCAAGTATATACTTGGCTAATTCTGGATCTTGTAACCCAAGCTGGGCAAGTATAGTAGCCAATACGGGGACAAATATTATACCCCCACCGATGCCAAGTAATCCGCTCAGAAAACCACCGAGCATTCCAAAAAAGAAGAGCGTAAATAGAAGGGTGTAATCCATTGATTTATTTGCCTAGGAGTGTGTTATACTTGGCATTATCGCTAAGAAGTTCCTTTACTTTTGTCCAATCTTCGTCATCGTCAAAAGAAATTTCTATCTTGCCTCTTTCAAAATAGTATCGCTTGATGATTTCGTATTCCAAGATCTCCTTTAGTTCTTCCTTATGGTTGAGTAAATCATTCTTCTTGGTGTTGGCCATAGCCGTATTAAGCTTGTTTATTTCGGTACTTAATAAATCATAGTAATTGTCCTTTTTGGCTTGAGCTGCTAAGTCTTCTATATCCTTTTCTGTACGCGTGGTGTACGCATATTCTTTGTCTGTGAGATAGGTTTTAAAAGTGTCATATACTGATTCGGGGAGATTAAACTGCATCGGTTCAGCTGCTTTAGCATTCTTGCTTCGGTACTCGTTAGCAAATTGAAAAATATGGTTATTTCTCAAAAGAGCTTGAGCTACTTCAGAGTATTTTGGCATATCTACTTGAGCGTCTGGTTGTATACCTTCTCCGTCAGTAACGGCACGTCCATTTCGGGTTTTGAATGTTCTCTTGGAACTATCTGCCACTGCAATAGCACGTCCATTCACCTTGTTACCATAGTCAAGTCGTTGAATAAGTCTTCCGCTTGGTATGTAGTACTTGGCAGTTGTTATTTTCATACTCGTATTGTAGGTCAATCTCTTGGTAGTCTGCACAAGCCCTTTACCAAATGAGTTACGACCCACCAATAGTGCCCTGTCCAAATCTTGGAGAGCTCCACTTACTATTTCACTTGCCGATGCTGAGTTGCCATTGATAAGGATGATTAGGGGTATGTCAACATCCACCGGGCTGTTTAGTGTTTTGTACGTGCGATTATCTTCTTTAAATTTACCTTTGGTAATTACTATAGTCTCTCCTCTTGGCACAAACACATTGACAATGTTAATTGCCTCGTGAAGTAAACCGCCACCGTTGTTTCTTAGGTCGAGTACCATGTTCTTTGCTCCTTTGCTCTTTAGGTTGATTACGGCATCTCGTACTTCTTTGCCTGCATTTGGTGTAAAGCTCGTAAGTTTTATGTAGCCAATATCGTCTTCAATAATCCCTTGATAGGGTACATTTTTAATCTTAATGTTTTCACGCGTTATAGATTTTGAGAGTTTTCCCTCACCCATTCTCTCAATAGTAAGCTCAAAAGATGTACCTGCTTTCCCTTTCAGGTATTCTGTAACCTCACTGCTTTTTTTACCCTTCATCTCTTCTCCGTCTACTGTGAGTATTTTATCGCCGGGGAGTAAACCCGCTTTATGAGCAGGAAAATTTTCTACCGGAGATTCGATGTACACATAGTCGCCAATGGTGCGAATAGTAGAGCCAATACCCGCATATGTACCGGTAACTTGATAGCGGTAATCTTCTGCTTGGGCCTCACTGTAAAAGTTGGTGTAGGGGTCTAGAGACTTGAGCATGCCGTCTATAGCGGACCGAATAAGTTGGCCTGGTTTTACTTCGTCTACATAAGTAGTATTTACTTCTTTGTATACTTCGGCAAAAATGTCCAAGTTCTTAGATATTTCGAAGTAGTCTTCTGCTTTAAAAGCAAAAAGGCCAAAAGCTCCGATGAGTAATAAATAGATGTACTTTTTCAAAATAATGTGTGCTTGCTTACAAAAGTAACGAAAGAGTGGGGGAGTTCTTGCCTATTGTACTACCAAAGTGGTAAGCTGGTTTTATATACGGGCTAGTGGGAATAGACAAGGGTTAGGGTACCGGATCATGGCCATGTCTCTTGCTCCATGGATGACAGCTGAGTATGCGGCGAATAGCGAGATAGAAACCTTTAATAATGCCGTGTTTTTGCAAAGCCTCTAAGGCGTAGGCACTACATGTAGGTGTGTACCTGCATGTGGCAGGTAAAAACGGGGAGATGATTTTTTGATAGATCCGAATAGGAATCATCATGAGCAGAACACCGATGTTATTTAACCCTTTCAATAAACTCATCTATAGCGGCATTTAAGTGTTTTTCTAACGCAGTGTGGGTAGGCATTGTTTTGCCCAAGAAAAGAATGCCTATGGCATACTTTGTTTCTTGGGGTATTGCTTGGTGTATTCGGTGTTTTTGTAAGCGGTATATGTCGGTCAGTTGTCTTCTGATACGGTTGCGGTTTACGGCATGCTTAAACTTGCGTTTACCAACGGATACAAAAAATTGGCAAGGGAAGGGAGTGCGTAAATCTGTTTTGTAGTACGCTAAAAGTACAGGTGTTTTAAAAATGCTCTTTCCTTTCTTTTGGAAAATAGCATCTAGGGTAGCTTTGTGAGATAATTTCTCTAGCTTGTGAAGTGTGTGTACATTCCCCATAAATGGAGCACGCCTGCCTCCGGTTGAGGCACGCAAATTAGTGCTTGTGACGTGGTTCGTCAGAAACAGAAAGTTTCTTACGTCCTTTTCTACGACGAGCAGCTAGTACTTTTCTACCGTTCTTGGTAGCCATTCTCTCTCTGAAACCGTGCTTGTTTCTTCTCTTTCT
>CAJXIQ010000008.1 GCA_913054375.1 uncultured Bacteroidota bacterium | reverse complement strand
TGCAGCACTGGGTATGGCAAAAATGAGGAAGAACATATCATTTTTATCCCAAAAGCCAGGTTCATGTTGGTGGTGGTCCTTGTGCAAGAACCAAAGGAATCCGTGCATTACATATTTGTGAGCAAACCATGCTACAAACTCCATGGCTAAAAATGTAGCGAGCGTAATAAGTGTATATATTAGCAACATCATGTTATAAAAAATAGGTCCCCATGGCTAGCCTAGCTTTAGAGGTAAACAATAATCGAAACTTGGTTGTATTGGGAACGCGAAGTCTTTTGGTAAAAAGTTCTTCGAAGCTGGCATTTTCAAGTTTTCTAAAAAGTTTGAAATAATACCTGTAGGCTGTATAAACACCATATTTTGAGTTGCTAGGCAGTCTATTAATTGCCTCTACAGCATGTTTGAAATCTACGGCGATATCAGCTTCTATTTCTTTTTTGAGTTGTGGTGTCCATTCCTGGATGTTCATACCAGGGAAGTACATTCTTCCTAGGTCATCCTTGTCTGCCTTCAAGTCTCGTAGGAAATTGACTTTTTGGAACGCAGATCCTAAGCTCATAGCACCGTCTTTGAGGCTTTCGTACTGTGCACTGTCGCCATTACAAAACACCCGAAGACACATAAGTCCTACTACTTGTGCACTACCTAGTATATACTTTTCGAAGGTTTCTTGATCATAGGTTTGATCCTCTAGATCCATTTCCATGCTATCAAAAAATGCATCTATCAACCACTGATCAATCTTGTAGTGATTCACAGCGTGCTGGAAGCTATTGAGTATGGGGTTTAAGCTTATTTTTTGTGCAATCGCAGTATCTGTCTGTTTTCGAAAATCTGCTATTAGAGCAGTTTTATCGTATCCTTCAAATGAGTCTACAATTTCATCTGCAAAGCGTACAAATCCATAAATAGCATAAACTGGTTCGCGTACAGATTCATTGAGCATCCTAATTCCTAGTGAGAATGATGTACTGTAAGCATTCGTCACCATTATGCTGGCTTTTTGGGAAATTTCATCAAATAGTGCTTTCATGCTTCTGTTGTTCTTGTTGTATCAATGCTGAAACTATTTTACCCGATATTATACTGGGAGGCACTCCTGGCCCCGGAACTGTAAGTTGCCCAATATAATATAGGTTGTCTAATTTTTTGTTTTTACATTTTGGTTTTAGAATGGCAGTTTGCTTTAACGTATTTGCTAGTCCGTAGGCATTCCCCTTGAAACTATTGTACTCAGACATAAAATCAGAGTGAGCAAAATCTTCATAAACTTCAATATGCGAGCGTATATCTTGTCCAGTGTGTTTTTGTAATCGGTCGCAGATCATATCAAAATAGCGTTTTCTTGTTGCTTTGTCATCTTTTAGTTCTGTACTTACGGGGACCAAGAAAAACATGTTTTCTTTTCCTTTTGGCGCTACACTGTCATCTGTTTTGCTTGGGTTGCAAATATAAAATAGCGGTGCCTCTGGCCATTGGTGAGTTTCATAAATTTCTATGGCATGCTTGTCAAAACTTTCATCAAAAAAGAGATTGTGATGTTTAATGCCTTCTATCTTACAATTGAGACCTACGTAATACAGTAGACTTGAAGGAGCCATAACTCTCTTGCTCCAGTATTTGTCATTATAGTTACGGTATCGTGGTGCTAGTAATTTTTGTTCTGTATGGTGGTAGTCTGCTCCGCTTACTACTACATCTGCAGTATGAAATACATTATTGGATTTGATGCCGGTTACGGTTCTATCTGCAGCGACTATTTCTGTAACATTAGCAGATGTATGAAAAGTGACACCTAGCTCATTGGCTACAGATACCATCCCTTCTACTATTTTATTCATCCCACCCATTGGATACCAAGTTCCTAAGGCCATGTCTGCATAGTTCATTAGGCTATAGAGAGAGGGTGTGTTTTGCGGTTTTGCTCCTAAGAATAGAACTGGGAATTCGAGTAATTCGATCAACTTTGGATGCTTGAAAAACTGGCGTATGTGCTTACTAATTGGCTTGAATAAGTCAAGGGATATGCCCTTACGTGCAGTATCTAAACTTAGAAATTCAGTAAAGGAAAGTGATGGTTTTGTTACAAAATCTCCCATACCTACTTCATATTTCATTTTAGCTTCTTTCAGAAACTGCTCCAGTTTCTGACCCGCACCTGTTTCGTATTGTTCGAAGTAGGTTTTAAGCTCCTCCATATCTGCCGGAATATCATCTGGTGTGTCTGGCCAGAACACACGATAGCTTGGGTTGATCCGTCTGAGATCATAAAAGTCGCTTACTTTTTTACCAAAGTCAGCAAAAAAGTTTTCAAAAACATCGGGCATCCAATACCAGCTTGGACCCATGTCAAATGTATAGCCATCAATTTTTTTGGTACGCGCCCTGCCTCCTAGTTGGTCGTTCTTTTCGAAAACTTCTACATGATGTCCTTGCTGTGCCAGATAGCATGCGTTGGAGAGTGAGGAAAAGCCTGAGCCTATTATTGCGATTTTCACGTTTGTTTTAGTACAATTCTAACAATTTAACGGTACTATAAAACAATCCTACCTACAATAGGTTTTTCAAATCATTGACATCAAAGAGAAAATTGAATCTTTCTTTGCTGATTTGTAGCGCTGTATCTTTGTTTAGACCATGTATTAGAATGCGTTGATCACGGCAGATTGACTCCATCTTTTCTGTGTACGATTGATACATTTTTAGTGGCCGTTGGATGGTGAATGCACACAGTACGGAAGTAGCCTCAGCATTTTTACAGCATTCGCCTACATCTTGAAGTGGAACACTCGGCCCCAAGTAAATGCACATGTGGCCTGCTTTTTTGATCAGATAATACGCATAGAGCAGCCCTATTTCGTGATCTTCGTTGTCTGGTAGATACAGCACATAGCGTTCTTGGCTGTTTGCCATGGGTAATCTATCAATGGCTGTAAAAAGTTTTTGACGAATCATTTGACTCGCAAAGTGCTCTTGCGATGGATTCAACTTGCTTACCGTCCACATAAGACCGATACGTATGAGTAAGGGGTAGATTATTTCTTCTATAGTATCTTCAAGCGAATGCTGACTCGCATAATCTTGGTAGATAGTCTCAAATTTCACAACATTACACTGTAGCGTAGCTACTATAAGGCCATTGATAATTATTTTCTTACTAGCTTCAAAGTTTTCATGCTGCAGGCTTTCTATTTCACTGTTTAGTTCGTCAGTGGTAAGCGTACTAACTTTACTAATTTTCATACCGTGCTCGAGCACAGAGGCAATGTTTAGTAATTTTTTGAGGTCATCATTGCTATACATTCTGATGTTTGTCTCCGTTCTGTCTGGATCAAAAATATTGTGCCGTTTTTCCCACATACGTATCGTGTGGGCCTTTATGCCACTTAAATTTTCTAGATCTTTTATACTTAAACCTTTAATCATGGGATGATATAGCGTGTGTGTTCGATACTATATAAAACATTTATCTCGAAATTGTTTTGTTTACATCAAATAGCGGGCCACTGTTTAGTTTTTGGCGCGAGATTCTTGTATTTCAATTGATCGGCATGCTTCTTGTTCTTTTGTTGCCCAATCTTTTATTATATCATAGCTCAATGTAGTGGTTTTAACTCAATTTTTTGAGTGTATTAAGGTAGCGTTGCGGTGTATCGCCATTGGCAGCTTGTTGGTAGTCTAAGTAGGTACACGGAACAGTGATTTTTTTCTGAGTGTTCGTTGGGTCGGCGGGGTGCTCTATGCTCATCCACCAGCGGGCAGTTCGTTTACTTTTTATAAAAAGAATAGGCACCTCATCAGTACTGAAGTCACACCGATACTTCACAAAGTCTTCGTGGGTGCCGAGGGTATCTTGCACTCTATGCGTTACGCCGTCTACAAAGTACCATATGAGTTGTGCGCAAAGTGCTGCTGTAAGTTCGCTGGTATCGTTGCTTGCGTCAGAACCAAGAAGAGCGTAGCACCTTAAACTATCACTATGGCCGGCGTACCTTGCCAGTTGGCAAGCCTCTTCGCCTGTGAGACCATTGGCTTGCACTATACGGGTGCCGGGTGCGTCTACATGACGAATGGCGTTTAGGTCAAATAGTGTAAGCGTAGCATTGCGCAAGTATATTTCGGTTTCATCGAGTTGTGTTTTTAAGTTACCCAGTCTGTAGTGGTTGAAATTGAGATTCTCTAGCATTTGCAAGGCATTAGGCGCGATATAAGGCGCTTGGAAACCTATGGCATTTATAGTATCAAGATAATTGGGCTCGCTCGTACAGATACGGTGCAATAGTTCATACTCCAGTAGTGGTAGATGAGATGATATCAAAGACAGTTGTACGTGTTCTGATCGTCCTTCAAAGGCTTTGTAAAGGGCCTCACCCTGGTCCAAATGATCACCTATGAGCAGCGGTAGTGCTCCTCGGTCTAGCAGTTGTTCAGTTACGGTTTGTATGGCGAGGTTTGTTTCTGCGGGTGTTTTTTCGCTGGGTATGTTTCCCAGGTCTAGTACTGTTTTTTCGAATGAGGTATTTGCAGCAAGTTGGTACAGGTGTTTTCTAATAAGGTCTGCACTGCCATGTTTGTCTTGAATACTGAAGAGTACGATGCTTTTATTTTCTATTTCTGGGAAATGGGTTGCATATTTTTGTATGCATGCACCTATTTGGTACGGTTTATAAATCGTCTTATCTTCTATTGGCGTGAAGTATTGTTGTAGCATTAAATATATTCGTAGCTCACAAAAATAAACGAAGCAACACGTGACTTTTGCCATAACCGGAGCCAATGGATTCTTAGGTGTACACATTATACATCATTTGCTAAAACAAGGACATCATGTATGTGCTATTATTAGACCGGGTGCTTCGCTGGCTGAGTTTGAACTGGTGAAGGATCATTATGGCTTGCAAACCGCTGTATATCAAAACCTTACTTGGGAAACCTGCGAGCTGTATGATGTTGCCGGGCTGGAAGAATATTTTCAAGGAAAGGACTATGTGATGCACTTAGCAGGCGTTATTTCTTACCTAAAGAAAGATATTGATAAGCTTGTAGAAATAAACCAGCAGTATACGGCCAACGTAGTAAATGTGGCCAAAGATGCAGGTATAAAGAAACTGCTGTACTGCAGTAGTATTGCCGCTATTAGTAAGAATACGAAAGGAGAACCTATAACTGAGTCTACAGCATGGGACGATGAGATTGTCCATAGCAACTATGGCTATACCAAGTATTTGGGGGAATGTGAGTTGTGGCGTGCCAAGGAAGAAGGACTAGCTACCGTTGCTATAAACCCAGGAATAATACTTGGAAAAGGAGACTGGACCAAAGGCAGCAACAAGCTGTTTGGTAATGCTAAGAATGGATTTCCTTTTTATAGTAGTGGAATTACTGGTTGGGTGGGTGTGCAAGATGTAGCCCGAATTGCCGAGCAGCTGTGTCTATCAGACATTAGTGGTGAGCGGTTTATCGTAGTAAGCGAAAACAAGAGTTTTAAGGAAGTGGCAGATGCGATGACTACGGCTATGGGAACCAAGAAACCTCGTATTGAGATAAAGGGTCTGCTGTACAAGGTAGCCTACACTATAGTAGCTATAAAAGAATTTTTGGGTTTGGGTGGTATGCTCAGCAAAGAGACAGTAAGGGCAAGTATTGCCGTAAATCATTTTGACAATACCAAAGTGAAAAAAGCCTTGGAATACGATTTTGAGGAGATGAGTGCGGTTATTTCGAATGCGATTTAATAAAAAAAATCTCCCTCTGCAGAGCAGAAGGAGATTTTGACTATTCTAGATTGAATGATGGACTTATTCTGCAGCTTCTGCAGTTTCTTCTTCAGCTCCTTCTTCTTCTCCTTCTTCACCAGCAGCACTCTTAGCAGCTCTAGTTACGATACACGATACGATAGAGTTGTTCTCCGAGTCAAGTAGCGTCATGTTGTCTACTGATATTTCTCCAACTTTCACACTCTTTCCTATTTCTAATTCATCAATATTTACTTCGATAAATTCAGGAAGATTGGCTATCAATGCGGATACATTCAGTTTTTTGATTTTTAACTGCAATTTACCCCCTGCTCTAACACCGGGAGAGCTTCCTACTATTTTCACGGGTACAGCTATTGATATTGGGCTTTCGCTATCTACCTCGTAGAAATCAGCATGCACAATGTCTTCTGACGTTGGGTGAAATTGTAGTTCCTGTACTTTTGCTAGTTTAGTCGCTCCATCTATGTTTAGTTGTACGAGGTATGTGTTTGGTGTGTATACCAAATTTGTAAAATCTGCTTGGTACACTGAAAAGTGAACGTTCTCACCTTTACCATAGATTACGCAAGGCACTTTACCTTCTTTTCTGATCTGCTTGTTTGCAGATTTTCCTAGCCCATTTCTTAGGGCACCTTTTAATGCAATTACTTTCATATTATTCTGTAAATTTTTGTTGTTAAAGTGTTAAATCAACTCGCCTTGATACGAGTCAGATATATTAAATAATGAGCTTATTGATCCAAATTCACTCACGTTTCTTATCGCATTAGCAAAGAGTCTATCTACGCTAAGGACTTTAATTTTTTTATAGTTTCCTGCTTTCAGTGGAATAGTATCACACAAGACAATTTCTTCCAAGACAGAATTTTCTAAATTTTCATATGCTTTGCCACTGAGCACTGGATGCGTACACACTGCACGTACAGATCTAGCTCCTTTTTCTTTGATAAGAGCTGCTGCTTTGCATAGCGTATTGGCTGTATCGCATATGTCATCTATTAGCACTACGTCTTTACCGGTTACATCACCGATTACCGTCATACTGGCAATTTCATTAGCACGCTTTCGGGCCTTATCACAGATGACCATCTCGGAACCTAAAAATTTGGCAAACTCGCGCACTCTTTTGGTAGCTCCTACGTCTGGAGCAGCAAGAAGTAAGTTGTCGGTTTGAATGCTTTTGATGTAGGGGATGAATATCACTGTGGAATCTAGGTGGTCCACTGGTATATCGAAGAATCCTTGTATTTGTGGAGCGTGTAGATCCATAGTCATTACTCTGTCTGCACCTGCAGCTGTGAGTATATTAGCTACCATTTTGGAGCTTATAGGGACGCGTGGTTTGTCTTTTCTATCTTGACGAGCAAGTCCGAAATAGGGAATTACTGCCACTACCTTATGAGCAGAAGCACGCTTGGCAGCATCTACAAGCATCAATAACTCCATAAGATGATCTGCTGGCGGCATGGTCGACTGTATTATAAACACATCGCAACCACGCACCGTCTCATCAATACATGGCTGAAACTCACCGTCACTGAATATATTTACAGTAACAGAGCCCAGATCTTGTCCGTAAGCTTTAGCGATTTTTTGGGCCAATGGTTTAGAACCAGATCCAGCAAAGATTTTTACTTTATTTATAAAAGATGGCATATTTCGTTTTACTTTCACTCTACCTAGTGGTAGAATTATCATAAACTTGGAGTGACCTTTATCACTCTTTGTTATAATATATTTTTCAGGAGATGGGGGCGTCTTAAAAAGACTTCATCTCCTTTTTTTTGTTGGCCGACCAGGGCTCGAACCTGGACTCTTCTGTACCAAAAACAGACGTGTTGCCAGTTACACCATCAGCCATTTTGGGCTGCAAATTTAATTAGGTTTTTTTAATTTGCAACATCACTCATAAATTGTATTTGAAATACCTTCATTTCTTCGTGCGTAAATTCTCCGTCAAACTCGTTTACTGCATTATCGATGTTTCCTGTTTGTTCTGTTTTGAAGAAATCATATATCTCGTCAGCCCCTTCTGTATCTATAAGTTCGTCGATATAGTAAACTAGGTCAACAGCCGTTCCAGAGTATACAATTGCTTCTAGTTCTTCTAGAAAATCTACAAATTCCATTCTCTGTCCTTTAGCTATGTCTTCTAGTGGGACTTTCTTATCAATATTCTGAATTATGTGTATCTTCTTCGCGCTTTTGTTTACTACGGATTTCAGTACCAAATCATCTGGACGATCAATATTATTTTGTTCTACATACTCAGAAATGAGTTTTATAAACGGGTTACCGAATTTTTTTGCCTTGTTCTTTCCAACACCTATGATATTTTCCATCTCCTCCATAGTTACAGGATATTTGTAGGCCATATCTTCCAGAGAAGGTTGTTGAAAAATAACATAAGGGGGTAAATTCATTTCTTTGGCTACCTCCCTTTGCAGGTCTTTCAATTTTGCAAAAAGAGTTTCGTCAAAGACAGATTCTATCTGAATATTATCAAAATCTGAGTCACTAATCGCGTCAAATTCACGATCTTGTGCTATGGCTACATCTGAAGGATTGGCGAGGTAGGAAATTCCTTCATCGCTAATACTGAGCAGACCATAACGTTCAATATTTTTTATAATCAGGTTGTTAATCTGACCGTAGCGTATGAGTGTTTTCCAGTAGTTTTCACTTTCATTTTTTCCTTTCCCGAAAAGGGCAAATTGGTCATGCTTGTATGCTTTTACCTCGGGAGCTGCGGTGCCGGTTATTATGTCGACTATATGCTTTAATGCTACTTTTCCGTCTGTGTGCTGAATGGTTTTGAGTGCTACGATGAGCTGCTCTTTTGCCTCGGTAGTTTCTCGTGGATTCCGACAATTGTCGCACATTGCATTGCAATTGACTGCTTCGAAAGTTTCTCCAAAATAGTGGAGTAAGGATTTTCTACGGCATTGAGAAGATTCAGAGAAATAGGCCATTTCAGATATGAGTTGTGTCCCAATTTCGCGTTCTGCAACAGGCTTATCTTTTAAAAATTTTTCGAGTTTTTCTGTGTCCTTTGGGTTGTAAAACAGCATGCAGTCACCATCCAGACCATCTCGTCCTGCTCTACCGGTCTCTTGGTAGTACCCTTCGAGTGACTTAGGTACATCATAATGTATCACAAAACGTACATCAGGCTTATCAATTCCCATACCGAATGCTATTGTGGCACAAATGACATCAGCATCCTCCATCAAAAATTTATCTTGATTACCTGCTCTAGTTTTAGCGTCTAAACCAGCGTGATAAGGCAGTGCATTTATGCCATTTGCTCTGAGTATCTCAGAAACATCTTCTGTCTTTTTTCGACTTAAGCAATAGATTATTCCACTTTGGCCTTTCCTTTTATTTACGAAAGAGATTAAATCTTTCATGGTTTGAGCCTTGCTTCCTTTTGGCATAACCTCATAGTAAAGGTTGTTCCGATTAAATGAAGATTTGAATACTTGGGCGTCTAGCATGTTCAAACTTTTCTGGATATCTAGCTGCACTTTTGGGGTAGCTGTTGCGGTAAGGGCCACCATTGGCACGTCGTCTATTTCTTTGACTATCTGCTTTATACGGCGATATTCGGGTCTGAAATCATGACCCCACTCAGAGATACAATGTGCCTCATCTACGGCCACGAAACTTACTTTCACAGAACGTAAAAAATCTATAGTTTCATCTTTTTTTAGCGTTTCAGGAGCTACGTAAAGCATTTTTGTACGACCTCCGGAAACATCGTTTTTCACACGCTCTGTTTGAGACTTGGTGAGTGATGAGTTTAGAAAATGTGCTACAGAATCATTATCACTAAATCCGCGTATCGCATCTACTTGATTCTTCATCAAGGCTATGAGCGGAGAGATTATTATGGCGGTCCCTTCGCTAATTAGTGCCGGCAATTGATAACACAATGACTTACCTGCACCCGTTGGCATTATTACAAAACAGTCCTCGCCTTGCATTATCGTTGAAATCACTTCCTCCTGCATCCCTTTAAACGAGTCGAATCCGAAAAACTCCTTTAAACTTACCTTTAAATCTACAACGTCTGCTGCCATCTACTCTTGCCTAAAATCTTATTAATTCTTAATTGAGTCACTAATATAATACTGTTTGTACCACTTGAGGAAATAAATTTTTTAATTTGCGGTAATTATTATGCTCAATTCCACTGAAATCCTTCAAGTAGCGAAGGAAACACTCTTATTGGAGAGTGAAAGTCTGAAGAAGCTTACTACACTGCTAACAAATAGTTTTGTGGATGTGACAAATTCTATACTTGAATCCAAGGGCCGAGTGGTGGTCACTGGAATAGGCAAAAGTGCTGTCATTGGTCAAAAGATTGTAGCTACTTTTAATAGCACGGGGACACCCTCCCTTTTTATGCATGCTGCAGATGCTATACATGGCGATTTAGGTATGGTACAACGAGATGACGTTGTTATCTGTATTTCAAAAAGTGGGAATAGTCCCGAGATAAAAGTACTTGTACCTCTGCTTCTGAAAGGAGGGAATAAATTAGTTGCGATAACAGGGAATTTGAGCTCATATCTTGCAATACACAGCCACTACCTATTGGACACCACAGTAGAAGAAGAGGCTTGTCCCAATAATTTAGCGCCTACGACAAGCACCACTGCCCAAATGGCCATGGGAGACGCCCTCGCCGTCGCACTGATAAAATGCCGAGAGTTTAAACCTCAGGATTTTGCAAAATATCATCCTGGAGGAGCACTGGGTAAAAAATTATACTTGACGTTGGGTGAGATAGCGGAGCAAAATGAGGTGCCGTGCATTGGTAATAATGCTACACTTACAGCATGTATTGTAGCCATGACAAAAGGCAGAATGGGTGCGGTGTTAGTAACCAACGATCAGGGAGACTTAAAGGGAATAATAACAGACGGCGATTTACGTAGAATGCTTACAAAGCATAGTGATCTAAGTGAGTTTACTGCGGAGTATATAATGTCAGCTAATCCCAAAACAATCAATACGAATACCTTAGCTGTAGATGGAGTATCGTTCCTAAGAACGTATAAGATAAATCATATAATATTAGCAGAAAACGGAAAGCCTACTGGAGTGGTGCACATACAGGATTTAATGAGAGAGGGATTACTATGAAAATACTAAAAGATACGTACGTTATTATATTAGCAGGGGGAATCGGGAGTAGGTTTTGGCCAATAAGTCGAAAGAGTAAGCCAAAGCAGTTCATCGATATACTTGGCACAGGAAAAACACTCCTACAGGAAGCATACGAACGCTATACTAAAATAGTAGAAAAAGAAAATATCTATGTCATTACAAATGAGAGCTATTCATCGTTGGTGAGCGAGCAACTTCCGCAACTAGATGAGCGCCAAATACTGGGCGAGCCCATGGGTAAAAATACAGCAGCTTGTGTTGCTTACGCTGCATACAAAATATCTGAAAAAGATAAAAATGGCGTACTAATAATAGCGCCAAGCGACCATCTTATTCAGGATAATACTACCTTCATACACCAGGTGCACACTGCACAGAAATATGCTCAAAAAAATGATGCTTTAGTAACTCTGGGGTTAAAACCCCACAGGCCAGATACTGGGTATGGTTATATACAATATGACGAGCAAGAAGTGTCAAAAGGAGTGAATAAGGTAGTCACCTTCACAGAAAAACCGCCACTGGAATTGGCAGAAAAATTCCTCGAAAGCGGAGATTTCTTATGGAATAGTGGAATGTTTGTATGGAGTGCAAGCAGCATTTTGAAAGCGCTGAATGATCACTTGCCAGAATTGAGCTTAACCTTTGCAGAGGGCAGAGGAGCCTACAATACGGATATAGAGAAAAAACACATAGAACGGATATATTCCGAGATACCAAGTATCAGCATAGATAATGGGCTACTCGAAAAGGCAGATAATGTATATGTATTGCCTTCTGATTTTGGGTGGAGTGACTTGGGTACATGGAAAAGTGTGCAAGAAGAGCTGACTACTGAGAATGATAACACCGTTCTAAATGTAGATTTAGAGGCTATAAACTCAGTCAACAACCTGGTAGTAAGCGATAAGAAAAAACTAGTTGTGGTAAAAGACCTGGATGGTTACTTCATTGTAGATACCGATGATGCTCTACTTATTTGTAAGGTAAATCAAGAACAAGAAGTAAAGAAAATAGCCTCTGAGATGGCCAAAAAGTATAAGGGTATGTATAGCTAGATGAATAAGTCACTGCTCTCCATATTGTTGCTTGTGTTGTGCGGTTTTGTGCAGCACAGTGATGTTGTTATTCACCAAAGTGATATTATCAATGTACAATCTCTGAATTCTTTTTATGCTGCACTCGGAGCGATAGTACGAGACAGTAATACAGTATCAGTAATACATATAGGAGATTCTCATATCAAAGCAGATATTCTTTCGGGCACCGTTCGCAAGAGGTTGCAAAATACTTTTGGTAACGCAGGAAGAGGCTTTGTTTTCCCATATGAAATTGCAAAGAGTGATGGTGCGCTGGACGTGCAATTCAGTCATACAGGTACGTGGCACTATTGTCATATTAAAAAAGGCTATTCGGAGTGTAATTTAGGCGTAGCAGGATTTACAGTAGTACCTGTAGAGAACGCATCTTTTAGCATAGATGTAGAAAAAAATGCAGCTTTTAATAAGGTAACTTTATTTACCAACCATGGCAGCTTTTCGCCCGTACAGGCCAATGGTAATTTTTACCCGGTTAAAGAAAACAAGCATACCGTTATTTATTTTGATGAATTACAAGAAATACTAGCGTTCAAACCTGCTTATATGGAAGATACCTTGCCAGAGTTGCAGGGCATGGTTTTAGAAAATAGCCACTCTGGCGTGTTGTATCACACTATGGGTATTAATGGGAGTACTGTTTCTCAATACCTTCGTAGCAAGCATTTTGAGGAGCAGATAAATATGCTCGATGCTTCATTGGTGATTATTAGTTTTGGAACCAATGACAGTTATACCCCTTCATCTAAGTTTTGTGTTAGGTGTCTCAAAGAGGAATACCGTACTTTGATAAACAGGGTGAGGGATAAAAACCCCAAGGTATCTATTCTATTGACCATACCACCAGACCATTACCTCTACAGGCGATACCCCAGCAATAATGTAGCCCCATTACGAGATGCAATGACAGAACTAACAGCAGAAGAGGATGTTGCAGTATGGGACTTATATCAGGCTATGGGTGGGAAAAATGCCATCATGGACTGGAAAAAGGGTGCTCTTGCAAGAGCAGACTTAGTTCACTTTACCTTTGAAGGCTATGAGCTACAAGGTGAGATGCTTTATAATGCACTAATGAGGGGTTACCAGAGTCAATAATCGATGTTTAGTTGGGAGCAAATATTCAACTATTCGGCTAAGCAGCCGTTGCTTTTTAATCAGTACTTTTTTCTGATTCTATTTACCGTCATGTTTGCGGGTTATACGCTCATAAATAAACAAGTCCGTATACGAAATTTATATTTACTACTGTTCAGTCTTTTCTTTTATTACAAGTGCAGTGGCTTCTACTTCTTTCTTTTGTTGTTTAGCACATTGGTAGACTATGGAGTAGGTTTTGGTATATATCTGGCAAAACAAAAATGGAAGAAACGGCTGTATCTCTACATTAGCTTATTTGCTAATATCGGTTTGCTCGCATTTTTCAAATACTCCTATTTTTTTGTAGAGAGTGTCAATGGATGGTTAGGAACAAACCTTGAGGCAGTCAATTTCCTAGCAGTATTTGCCAATGGGGCCTTTGGGACTGGTTTTGATGTTAATGACATAATACTGCCTGTCGGTATTTCCTTTTATACCTTTCAGACATTGAGTTATAGCATAGACATATACCGTGGGCGATTGAAACCGTGCGGTAATATTTTTGATTTTGCCTTTTTTGTAAGTTTCTTTCCGCAACTTGTGGCAGGGCCTATTGTAAGAGCCGCAGAATTTCTGCCACAAATAAAACGACCGTACTACCTTAGTAGAAGTGGTTTTGGCACTGCTGTTTTTCTCATTATGGCTGGGTTAGTAAAGAAGGTGGTAATCAGTGACTACATCAGTGTAAATTTTGTAGATCGCGTATTTGAAACACCAGAAATATACAGTGGGTTTATGAATCTTATGGCCGTATACGGCTACAGCATTCAGATATATTGTGATTTTTCGGGTTACTCAGATATTGCTATTGGTCTAGCAGCACTTTTAGGTTTCAAGCTGCCTATTAATTTTAATGGACCATACAAATCTCAGAGTCTTACTGAGTTTTGGAGGAGATGGCATATTTCCCTTAGTACTTGGCTACGCGACTATCTTTATATCTCTCTTGGGGGCAATCGTAAAGGTAAGATAAGAACGTATGCAAACCTCATGATTACTATGCTATTAGGAGGGCTTTGGCACGGTGCCGCAGCGAAGTTTATTGTATGGGGAGCGCTGCATGGGGTGGGCTTAGCTGTGCATCGAATGTGGTCCAAGCGTTTCAATATGGCTACTACCAAAGTTGGACAAATAGCTGCGGTAATCATAACATTTCATTTTGTTGCCTTCACTTGGATGTACTTTCGGGCGTCAGACATGCCAACTGTAGCTTCTATGGGGTATACTATTCTCACAGATTTTGACTCTGGCGGAATACTTTCTCGCATCGTCGCGTATTGGAGAGTCTTTGCTCTCATGCTTATTGGTTTTGTTGTTCATATGCTGCCGAGCAACCTCAAAAACAGGGTGCAATGGGGATTTACTGAGGCACCTATGTATGTAAAAATACTAATCTTTGTAGTGGTTATATTTGGAATATACCAAGCTAAAAGCGCAGATATTCAGCCATTTATATATTTTCAGTTCTGAGATCAACCTCAATATGAAAACAACCACGTACGCCCCGCAGGATGGCAAAATAAGATGTGAGTGGTGTCTTAAAGATGCACTTTACGTGCGTTATCATGACGAGGAGTGGGGTGTACCTATACACGATGACCCTACGCTTTTTGAGATGCTTATTTTAGAGACCTTTCAAGCCGGGTTAAGTTGGCATACAATTCTCAAAAAACGAGAAGGATTTCGCTTAGCGTTTGATAATTTTAATGTAGAACGTATTGCAAAATATGGAAGGGAAGATGTAGAAATATTACTTGGGAATACAGAGATTATTCGCCACCGGGGCAAGATAGAGGCTGCCATTTGTAATGCAAAGCAGTACCTCAGGTTGCAGAAAAAGTACGGATCTTTTGACGCCTATATCTGGCAGTTTACAGGTCACAAGACCATAAATATTAAGATAAGGTCTTGGACAGATGTGCAAGCCAAAACGCCACAGAGCGATGCAATGAGCGAGGCTTTAAAAAAAGAAGGTTTCAAATTTGTGGGTACTATCACGTGTATGGCCTTCATGGAGGCAACTGGTATGATCAATGATCATTTCGAGGATTGTTGGAGAAATAAAGCATAAAAATACATTTTGGGAGAGTATTGCCGAGAAGGGAGGGGGAGAAAACGTATTTTTCCTTCATGAATGAAGTCAACATAGGTACAGGCAAAAAAGTACTATTTGCTATTTCAAAAGAGGCTTTTTAGTTACTTTGCACGCTAAATAATGGAGCAAAGTAGGTTGTACAAAGTAATCGGAGTAATACTCACATTGATTCTCTCTGTAATGACAGTGAGTAACTACTCGGGCTATACCAATGCAGATAAAGATTCTGAACTGCTGCGTGCAGATCTTATGACTGCTTTTAGCCAACAACAAGAGGCATATAAAGAATTCCCAGAAATGCAAAACGCCTTTGATGGGTTCAATGAGCAAATAGAAAATAAAATCGTCCCACACCAATATCGCCAGAAGAGTCTAGTTCGACTGATTGGGTGTTTAGTGGCACTTTTTGGTATAGCACTGCTGCGTAATGGAAAACGTATTGGCTTTCACCTCTTTTTAGGGGGAATGTTATTGAGTATAGTGGCGGCTTTTTATGCTTTTGGATTGGGTATGGTTGGCTGGTTGTTTAATGTGACATACATTATATTTACTGCCGCTGTAGCGACTTACTATTACATCAAAAGAGAATACTTGGCGTAGTGCAACGATCTTGGTATAATCGCCATCTGTGATGAGCCGACAACTTAGAATGGGTGCAGACCGTGCTAGTGCTCGGGCAAAATTCAACAAATGATATGTAGTTTCATTCAGTAATTGAACGCTACATAGCCGAGCAGGATGACTTATTCGGCTAACAATCGAGGTATTTATCTCCGCAAATAATAAGGAAAGAGGTTCAACGTTTGAAGCCCTTTAGTTAAAATATTTTTAAATTGTGTCAATTTAGTGTAATATTGCTTATACAATCTATCAATAAAGAATTATGAATAAAAATATACTGACTTTAGTTTTATCCCTTTTCGTTTTCAGTACAGCTTCGATTGCTCAATCCTATAACAAGAAGTTTGGTCTTGAGATTAATGGAGGACTATTAGAGTATCATGGAGACTTGGGTTCGTCATTATATTTCAAGAATAGCCCAGATTACCAAGGTCTTGGGGGTGCTTTCGGTATTTATTTAAACCCCTCATTTGACGTTAATGTATTTGGCTCAACAGGCGATGTAGGCTTCTATAAAACTGCCTATGATACTGTTCGTGCTACCAATGGAAGATTTGGGTTTAGAGCAAGAGTTCTTCAAGGTATGTTAGGTGTTACGTTCAAGTTTGCAAATGGGCACATCCTGGATGAGGACGCTCGTTTCAAGCCGTTTATAAGAGCGGGCTGGGGTGTAACTCAATCGGTAGCTAAATTTACGGAATTTACTGTCCCAGATGGATACTCACAAAACAGAACATGGATTTCTTCTGCCTGGAATGCAGGTGCAGGATTTAAACTTGCTCTTTCTGATGCAATAGACCTCGTGGTAAGCGAGCAAGTTAACTACACATTTGATGATAATATGGATGCTTCACCGTGGGTAGTTGCTGGAGCAAAGCTAAATAGTGCTCAGGAGGGCAATAAACCTTTGCATGATATTTTCTTATACCATTCAGTAGGTCTAGTATTCAACTTTGGCAATAACGGAGGGTCTTCGTACAAAATTAAAGACGCTGATGGTGACGGTATATCAGATGATTTCGATATGTGTCCAAATACACCAGAAGGGTATGATGTGGATACAGCAGGTTGCTCATTGGATGATGACGGTGACGGCATCGTTAATGAAGAGGATAAATGTCCGAGTGTTAAAGGCTTAGAAATGTTTGGTGGCTGCCCAGATACGGATGGCGATGGTATTGCAGATGCAGAAGATAAGTGTCCAAATGTACCTGGTCTTGCAGAATTTGCAGGTTGCCCAGACTCTGATAAGGACGGTATACAGGATAGTAAAGATAAATGTCCATTGAAAGCAGGTACTGCTGCTGGGGAAGGTTGTCCAGATAGCGATGGAGATGGCGTGTATGACCACTTAGATGTTTGCCCAATGACTCCAGGTGTATTAGCAAACAAAGGGTGCCCAGAGATAAAAGAAGAGGTAAAAGAGCAAATAAGACTAGCAGCAAAAGGTATATTCTTTGAAAGCGGCAAGGACCTTATTAAAGCAGAGTCTTTTGCCAATCTGGATAAACTAAGTCAGATTTTACAAGAATATGGTAAGGCAATGGTTAGAATAGAAGGCCATACAGATGACAAAGGAGATGAGGCTGCTAACCAGGTATTGTCTCAGAGCAGAGCAGATGCTGTAAAACGTTATCTTGCTTCTCATGGAATAGCAAAGGATAGAATGACGGCCATAGGTTATGGTGAAACTAAGCCGATAGCTGAAAATAGTTCTGAAAAGGGAAGAGCGCTCAACAGACGAGTAGACTTTGACCTAGTTTACTAGAATACATTAAAACTACGTTTGAGGAAGGGGAGCATTTGCTCCCCTTTTTTTATGATAGGGATTATCTCTCTGGCATTGTCTTTTTGTAGCAAGCCTACCTAGTATTGTTGGCGCATCAGCAACCTGCAGTGAAAATTATTTTGGTAAGGAGAGGCTTATTTGTATACGATACGCTTCGCCAATGCGTTTTGCTGTAAAGTAGGTTATTGCGCTTCAGATTAAAATTGATCGACAACTCCGAAAACTATATTACTAGCTAAATAGTTTTAGGAATAATAAAAGTAATTTTGCACGAGTAAGAAATGAGATTTATCTGGAAAAAACTTAAAGTAAAATGGAATGTAGAGACCGACATCAGAATGATACGGATATTTATCATTTTTGCGATAACTGGTTCCTCGATTACATTGGTTAGACGGCCTTTTACAGAGATTTTTTTTGACAAGAGCACTTATGGAGGGCTCCACTGGTATGAACTTATTATTACCCTAATAGCGGTTTATTTTATGTATCAAGTTCTCTTGTTCATTATAGGAAGTCTGCTGGGGGAGTATAAGTTTATACGATGGTTTTTGCTAAAGATGAATAAACGATTTTTTCCATTTCTCAAAAACGTAGAATGACAAACGAAGAGGTATTAAAAGCCCTAGGCTATGTAGATGATCCAGACTTAAATAAAGATCTGGTGACACTCAATATGATTCAGAAACTGGTTATTGAAGGAGACAAAATTTCATTTGACCTTGTACTGACTACACCCGCTTGCCCCATGAAAGATAGTATTGCTAATGCTTGCAGAACAGCAATTAGCACTATGGTAAGTGACACAGCAGAGGTTGAGATTAATATCACCTCAAATGTTCAGGTGAGTAGAGATAACAACACCGTACTGGGTGGGATAAAAAACATAATAGCAGTAGCATCTGGTAAAGGTGGTGTAGGGAAGAGTACGGTAGCTCTCAATCTAGCTCGTACACTCCATGAGGCGGGTGCTAGAGTGGGTATATTGGATGCTGACATACATGGACCGTCAATACCTACTTTACTCGGAACTACAACAGAAAGTCCGGCAATGGATGGCGAACTCATGACACCCATAGAGAAGCATGGTCTTAAGACCATGAGCATAGGCTACTTGGTAGATAGTAAGCAAGCGCTAGTTTGGAGAGGACCAATGTTAAGTAAAGCGATTACACAGTTTTGCAGTGATGTCAAATGGGGAGAGCTAGATTATCTATTTGTAGATTTACCACCGGGAACGGGAGATGCTCATTTAAGCATAATACAGCATATACCACTCAGTGGGGTAGTAATAGTTAGTACACCAGAAGAGGTAGCCGTAGCAGATACGCGCAAAGCAATAGATATGTTTACCAATCCTCATCTCAAGCAGAACATACTTGGGGTGGTTGAGAATATGAGCTATTTCCAACCAGAAAAGCAGGGTAAGAAGTATTACCTGTTTGGTAAAGATGGTGGTACCAAGCTGTGTGAAGAGTTCAATATAGACTTACTTGGGCAGATTCGAATAAAGGAAGACAAGTCTTTTGAAAGTTTGTATAGTGAGTACCTACCCATTGTAGGTAAAATCGTACAAAAATTATCGGTGTTAGCGGCGAGTAGATAAAAAGAGGTAAATTTGAAAAAGTAAAAATGTCGACAAAAGAATCAACGATAGAAGAAGCCCTTGAAAGCATGAGACCATTCTTACGAAAGGATGGTGGGGATGTAGAACTCGTTTCTTATGAAGACTATGTAGTGAAGCTAAAGTTGTTAGGAGCATGCAGTACATGCAGTATAAGTCACCTGACGATGAAGGCGGGGCTTGAGGAAAGCATCAAAAATATGCTCCCTGAAGTAAAAGAAGTTATAGCCGTAGACTAGGGTAATGTTCGTTCAGATGAAACGAATCAAACTACTCGTCCCTTTACTCAATTTCATAAACACCTACAGCATATGTGTAGCATTGGGCTCTTTCAGTTGCTATGTGTTTTTCAGTAAAGTATATAAGGTACAGCCCAATTATGTAGTTGCTCTAGGTTTGGCTCTTGGTGTATGGTTTATCTATACATTAGATCATTTGCTAGACGGTATTCAGCTTAAGTATAAAGCAACTGCAAGAAGACACAAGGTGCAATTTGCCAAGCAGAAAACAGTGGCCCCTCTACTGGCGGCAGTCGGATTACTACTTCTACTGCTCGCATGTTATGTTCCTCAAGCATATTATAAAATAGTAGGTATCTTGATAGCACTTACAACAGCGCACTTTATGATCAATTACCTTGTTCCGGTTCGTTTCAAGCGAAAGTTCTTTTTTAAAGAAGCCTTTATCGCAGTAGTGGTAGCAGTTGGGTTTTGTGTTGTCCCATTGGCAGATATTCCATTTGCTGTATGGCCAAGCAGTATGCCTGTTCTGTTAAAAGCGTTGGTCTTTTTAAACCTCACTAATTTATTCGTTTTCTCATTTTTTGATAAGGAGGCAGATCAGGAAGCAGAGGTACTCTCTTTAGCTCAACTCACAACAGCAAGAACGATACATAGGCTTTGCGTCCTGTCCGTTCTCCTTAGTGCCGTATTTACAAGCGTAGGCCTTTGGCAAGGAGAGGTGTCGGTAATGGTATGGTTTGTTTTTTTTGCAATGCAATCATCGTTATTTATCATTGTCACAAACAAGAGGTATTTTCAGGTAGAAGATCGTTATCGTTTCTTTGGAGATCTTATCTACGTTTACCCGCTTGCTGCGATGCCATTCCTTTGATATAGCAACTTCTGCATCTTGGTTCGTATTGATCTTTTTCGCCCAGTTGTACTTGTCCACCACTTTTGGTGAATCGGTAGGAATATTGAGCCACATCCCCACACTGCATACATATTGCGTGTACCTTGGTCACATACTCTGCCATAGCCATTAGGTTTGGCATAACGCCAAAAGGCTGAGCCATGTAGTCCATATCAAGGCCTGCTATTACTACTCGTTTACCCATATTGGCCAGTTGGTGACATACAGCAGGCAACTCCTCATCAAAAAACTGAGCCTCGTCTATGCCGATTACTTCTACATCGTCTATCCAGCGCAGTATCTCTCCAGAGTGGTCTACAGGAAAAGAATCAACATAGTTATCATCGTGAGAGACCACTTTTACTTTGTCATAACGCGTTTCCATTTTGGGTTTAAAAATGCGAACTTTCAAATTTGCAATTTTTGCTCGTTTGACTCTGCGAATAAGTTCCTCCGTTTTGCCGGAGAACATAGAGCCACATACTACCTCTATCCAGCCTCTATTATTTTTCGGTTCTATAAACATTTTCTATGTTGATAATGGCTGCCGAAAGTAATATTAAATGATTTTATTCGTACCATTATTATGAGTAGAGATAGTATTCACCAGAGAATAGACGAGCTTTTGGGTCTTTTGAGTAACCACAACAACCGATTAAGTCTTCATTCTGAAAAATTATCGCAGTTAGATATTGATGCGCTTCGCAAACAATGCATAAATGTGTATGATGAAGTAAACAGACTTGCTCTGCATGGTCGGATAAAATCAAAAACTCCTACTGTACCAGATCCTCAAGAAGTATCCGCAGTAAAACACACACCAGATCCTTCATCTTTTTCTGAGCCAGTAAAACCTGCAATTTCTGAGCCTTTAGTAAATACAATACGTGAAGAAGCAAAGCAAGATCAAAGAGAGGAAGCCAAGAAACCGTTGATTAGACAAAAGGCCAAAGCAGATGAGGAAATGCTATCACTTTTCGAAAAATTTAGCAGTAAGCCGATAGAGAGTATTACCAAAGGGATGTCGGTTGCAAAGCGATTTGAGTTTCAAAGTGCATTGTTCGATGGAGATCATAAAGAATACAATCATTTCATAGGTCAATTGGAAAGCGCTGGAGACCTGGAGTCTGCATTCGAGGTATACCAAACGTACAAGACAAAATTGGAATGGGATAGTGAAGATCTAAAAGATGAGCTAAAAGCGTTAATGTATAGAAAATATAGGTAGGCAGGTAGATGTATGTTTGGCGGCATATACCACTCCTGAGATTTTTAATCCCATTTATACTTGGTATTTTTTGCTATGTAGAGTTCCGCTGGACCTGTTTCCCTATGTTTGTTTTTTTAGGATTTGGTATCCCGCTATTATTTGGGGCGCATATTTACTTCCGGAACCATATTAATAGACCATTGCAGCAGCTAGTTTCATTGCTAGCATTGCTTCATTTTTTTGTTGCAGGGTACCTAATAACTGTTGCCCATGAGCAGGTCCTTTACCCTTCTCACTATACCTATGCAGATAAGGCAAGTGAGTTGCTCGTCAGAATAAAAAATAATCCACAGCAGAAAGTCAAGTCTATAAGTTGTCACGTAGAACTACTCTCTGCCATTGACTCTACCGGGAGTAGAAGCGTACTCGGAGATGCGCAATTGTATTTTCAAAAGGATAGTTTAAGTGCGTTGCTTGCCTATGGCGATTATTTACTCATTGCCAATAGGATAAATGAGATTATTACCCCTAAAAATCCGCATCAATTTAATTTTAAGAAGTACTATGCACAACGTAATATTTATCACCAAGGATATTTATCAAGTGGAATGTGGAAGCACACTGGTCAAAATAAGACGAATTGGTTGTACGCAATGTCTTATCAATGGCAAGCCTATTTCAAAAAACAGTTTTCCGAGTATTTTAAAGACCGGGAGGTGCGTGGTGTTGCACAGGCCATCGTGTTTGGTTATAACGAAGATCTTGATGATGAGTGGCTGGAGGCGTTTTCCAAAACAGGAACAATACATGTCTTAGCTGTATCGGGACTGCATGTAGGTATAATCTATCTGCTGTTGAGTGGAATACTACTTATGAGGAGAAGCAACGGGCGTTCATTAAAGTTAAAATCAGCAGTTATATTGCTATGTCTATTTGCGTATTGCTTGTTAACCGGGTTTGCTCCTTCGGTGAGCAGAGCATCTATTATGTTTGGAGTCGTTATTGTAGCGAAAGCATTCCAGCGGCGTAGCAACATATACAACACACTCAGTTTTGCATGCTTTTTACTTCTAGTTGTTAGTCCATACAATTTATACAATGTTGGATTTCAGTTCTCGTTCTTGGCGGTAGTGGGCATCGTATATTATACAGATACCTTTCGTAAGTGGGTGCCGGTGTCGTCTTATTTGGGAGATAAGGTGGTTACGCTTTTATCGGTGAGTGTTGCTGCACAAATTACGACGTTCCCCATTGGGCTCTACTACTTTCATCAGTACCCCAATCTTTTTATGATTTCTAATTTAATAGTAATACCGTGCATAACAGTGATATTGTATCTTGGCATCCTGTTCCTATTAGTAGTTCCTTTTAGTAATGTGCTGGCGAGTTTTTGCGCCAAAGCCGTTATGTTGTATATTGATTTCATCGCAGGGGTAGTTCACTTTCTGCAAGATATACCGTATGCCTTTTTCGAAGGCATACACATCACTCTAACACAGATGCTATGTATCTACGGCCTTATACTCGGAATAACATTTAGCATAAGGCATAAAAGTAAGACGGCATTAGCACTGGCTGCAACGTGCGTGCTAATTTTTTTAAAAGCCGACATCTCCTTTGAGAGGCATTTGCCCCGAAGCGAGGTTGCACTATTCGAAGTAGGGAGGGATTTATTGGTAGGTTTAAGGGAGGGGAATAAAATAAGTTTTGTAGCCTCAGAGGGTATTTACAAAGATCAAAAAAAATTAGATTTTATCATACGGCCTTATTTAGTCAAAGAGAGATTAGATAGGGAGTATGCCATTATCCCAGCGATACTGCTTGGTGGGCCAAGCGCTTTAGGCACTATTGAATTTCTCGGGAATGGAGTTGTTTGGTATGATAACAAAAGCTATTTGTTTCTAGATTACACCAACACTTATATACGCGACACTCTGAAGCTGGATTGTATTATAGTAGGAAAGTCTAAGTCGGTAGATTATATGAACAAGGTGTTGCCGCGGCTCCAGTCTGATAGAATATACATTCCAGCCATTAGGGCCAATGAAACAAGTCAAATGGATCTTCTTAAAAAAACAAAAGCAATTTATTTCGTTGATTATATCACTATTTAAAGTTTTTGTCACTATTAAGTAAAAAAACAATGAAAATCAATTTTTTTACGTAAATTTGATGTTCTCATTAAGAGAAATAACAACAATTATCAATCAAAAAAAGTGTATGAAAAAAATTTACAAACGAAATTGGCTTTTCGATCTAAAATCACTGGTTGTAGTAGGTGCCATGCTATTTGCAGGCTCAGCTATGGCCCAACTAAGCGGTGCTTATACCGTAGATAAGAGTAACGCTACAGGCGGTACAAACTATAAAGATTTCTCTTCTCTTGCGAGTGCAATCACTACAGAAGGAGTCAAGGGGGCGGTAACTGTGAATGTAGTTGCTGGATCTGGTCCTTATGTAGAGCAAGTTACTTTTTCTTCTAAAACCACGAGTGCTGCCAATACGGTAACAATTAACGGTAACGGAGAAGAAATCAATAATGCAGGGAGTTTTTCTAGCAGAAGTGTTATTCGCCTTGATGGTGCAAGTCATTTCGTTTTTGATAACCTTAAGGTGGTTGCCAATGGAACTGGCAATGGGACGAGATGTTTCACCATAGGTGGTAACTCAGACTCAAACACCATTTCTAATTGTGAATTAATGGTGCCTAATTATGCGGGTTCTAGTAACGGAACTGCTTACATCGCTTTCAGTCGTTCAATGCTTTATCAATCTTCAGGAGACCATGGGTCTGGTAATTTGATCCTTGAGAATACAATGACTAATGGCGATGGGAAAACAACAGGTCCGTATTACGGGGTTTCTGACTACAGAAGCTTTACAACAAGGGGCGTTGGTAATTCAGTAATCGCAAATAATATTGAAGACCATCAGGGAGATGGAATTTATTTCTATTACATCGATGGATTCAAGATCAACAAAAATGTATTTAAGCGGACTCCTAAAAAAGTAGGAACTAGTTCCTGGTTTGGGTTTCGCGCAATTGAGGCTCATGGTGTTACTGTGGTGTATACAAACTCAATGGTGCCAACTGAAATAAATGATAATTCATTTGAGCCCGGATCGATAGGTAATTCTTATGTTGGAATATTTGCAAATAGGATGACGAGCGATACACTCGATCCTATTCAAGTGAATGGAAATAAGTTGCGAGATGTAATTATTGATGAACAGGGTTTTAATGGGTGGTATCTTAGAGATTGTGAAAATGTTGAAGTGAAAAACAACGTTGTAGACAATGTAGAATTAAAAGGTTTATCTCAATATGGGTATCTGTACTATGGTACTGTTAGAGGCATGTATGCGGATATCGCTAACAGTGAAGTTTCCGGAAATCGGTTCAATAATATCACTAGCGGGTATGTTGTGATGGGTATAGATTACGGTTACTCAACTAAGTCTAACTTAACAAATAATGAGGTTTCTAATCTCACTGGAGATGATGGAACTTATCGAACGTATGGTAATTATATTACGTATGGTATAAAAACGTATAGGATTAACAGGTTGAACATATCTAATAATTTGGTCTCCGGCATAAATGGAATCATTACACATGGAGTCAACCTACATAACGACGCTGATTCAGTTTCTGTGCATCACAATACCGTTGTTATGGAAAACGATGCACAAACTAAGTTACTATATACTATTGCAGGTACCAGAACCAAAGACATTAAATTCTACAATAATATCGGTTACAATAATGGTAAAGCTACTGGTTTGCTTAAGCATTCCATGTTTGAAGTAAGAGACAATGTTCCGAGTGGAGAAACTGCATTTGGGTCTAATTTATTTTATTCAGACACAGCGACTGTATCTTATACTTATGATAGTAACACAGATACAACATGGGCAGGCTATGTGAAAAATTCAGGAGATGCCAGTTCTTTTAATGTAGACCCTAAATTTATTTCAAAAGCGAAAGGTAACTTTACGCCATCAAATGCTTTTGTTGCCAATAGAGGCGTTGCAGGTATGGAGGATAGTGACTTCAATGGCGATGCAAGAACAGCTTGTGGTCCGGATATTGGAGCCATTGAGTTTTTTGTAGATCATGAGGTTGAAACTGGTTCGCTCTCAAAAATTCCAGCTGATATTTGTGGAAATAGTGGGTTACCATTAGCCTTCACTTTAAAAAACGGTTCTGCTAGTGATAGTGTAATGGTTCCGGTTTATTATCAAATAGGATCTGGTGTGAAGAACACAGAACTAAGTGACACGGTTTCTCCATCTGGTAGTGTTAATCATGCTTTTGATCAGGATATTGTCTTTAATACACCAGGAACTAACACGTTTAATGTAGGTATAGCCTGTGATGATGATTCAACCAATAATATATTCTCAGCTAGTTTGAACGTGATACCTTCGCCAACAGGGGGTACATTCGTACAAGGAACTACGTACGGTGGGTATTTCAATACGGGAACAGAACTAGATCCAGATATCTTAGGTCGCCAGTACACAGGTGATTATGCTATTACAAGACCAACAAAATATAGTAGCGTGGCTCCTGGAGCAGACTATTATTATTCATTGTCAGTAATTGATGAAGATTCAACGGATATAAAAGCAGCTGGTTTTACATATGCTAATCTTTCTGAAAGTGTAAGTTTTACGCCAGAAGATTCATTGGACGGTAGATCTGCGGCATTGAGTTTGTTGATTACAGACGTTGCTACAGGTTGTGACACAACATTAACAAGACAAATTTTTGTACCTCATACTCCTTATGCGGAGTTTGATTCAGACGATGTTTGTTTAGGCGACGTTTCTCAATTCAAGAATAAATCAACTCTTAAGGGAGATGGCTATATTCAAACTGACTGGGAGTTTAATGATCCGGATGTGACAATAACAGATGATAATTCTGATATTAAAGATGGTTTTTGGAAATATTCGACGTTCGGACAGGACATTTATGTAGAAATGACCGTGTACAATGGATTGTATCCTAAATTTACCTATGTGGATGTGGACACTATTGTTGTGACACCTAAGCCACTGATAGACTTCAAAGTGTTTAATGCATGTGAGGGTACTCCGATTAAAATAAAGAACAGTACAACTCTGCCTGTGTCAAGCAATATCACGTACAAATGGGATTTTGGAGGAGAAGCTAGTTATACTGGCAAAGAGCCCGAGCACTTGTTCACCACTGCAGGTCAGCGTAAAATTAGTGTTGTAGCTTCGTCTAACGGATGTTCTGCAGAGTTGATAAAAAATGCATACCAATTTGAAATGCCTGCTGCTGGCTTCTCAAGTGAAGGAGAATGTAACTTCGTAAATGTTGACTTTATAAACGAGTCGACGATTGAGAACGGTGCGAGCATGGGATATGCATGGGATTTCAATTCGGTGGCAATATCGAGAGAAGAATCACCGTCGTATGCATTTGCATCTGCCGGAGCTAAGACAGTTACATTAACAGCCACTTCAGAGTTTGGATGTGAGAATGTTGTTTCTAAGATAGTGAACTTAAATGTTTCACCAGAGGCAGATTTCACATTTGATAATGCGTGTAACCTGACTCCAATTCAGTTTACACGAACGGGAACTGCCAATGCTTCTCAAAGCACTTGGAAATGGGATTTTGATGGACAATCAACTTCAGGACAGGAAAACCCAACATTCCTCTTTAGTAAAGTAGGTTCAAAACAAGTAACGCTAACGATAAACGACCTAAATGGTTGTGCCAACTCAATCACTAAAGAGATAGACGTGGTGCTACAAGCAGTGGCAGATTTCGAAGCTGGATCTGTATGTGAAGGAGATGAAGCGATCTTTACCAATAAGTCAATAGTAGCAGCAGGAGATCTTACTTACGTATGGACGTTCGGCGACGGACCAACAGCGACAAGTACTGATTTGTCACCAACTTACGCTTACTCAACGCCAAGAACGTATAATGTTACGTTAGAAGCGATTGTAGAAGGCGGATGTAGTGACAAGATTACTAAGCCGGTTACTGTAAACCCAGCGCCAGTTGCAGCCTTTACGTTTGTTAAAGACGGTAGATCAGTTGTTTTCGATGGCCCAGAGGGTAACGATGAGTACAGATGGACTTTCGGTGACGGTGGAAAAGACCAGAGCGAGGATCCTACATATACCTATGTGAATCAAGATAAAGCGACAATGGAAGCTTGTCTTGCTACAAAAGAAGGTGAGTGCTGGAATGAGTCTTGCGAGACTATCAGCATCAACCTAGTAGGTGTGGAGGAGTTAACAAAGAATAATGCAATGATCAATGTATATCCAAATCCATCCAACGGACAATTCAGCGTAACTGTAGAAAATGCAGGAGAAGTAGAAGTGAAAGTAGGTGACATCTTGGGTAACACAATGAATGTATCAGTAGTAGATAATCTTAACGGAACATACAGTGTAGACATGTCAGCAGTAGCAGACGGTGTATACTTTGTACAAGTGAAGAACGGTGATTTCTACGCAACTAAGAGAATCACAGTTTCTAAATAAGAAACAACGATAAATTACTAAAGAGTCCTGCTTCCTTCATTGGGAGCAGGATTTTTTTTGCCCTAACTTTGTACAGGTTTTATGATAGACACACACGCACACTTGTATGCAGAAGAATTTGACGAGGACAGGGATGCTGTTTTAGTACGAGCGAAAGAGGCAGGTATTCAGCACATATTATTACCGAATATAGATGAAACGACTATCGATCGTCTTAATGCGTTGGCTATGGCTTCGGATATGTGCGTACCTATGATGGGACTGCATCCCTGTTATGTAAAGGAAGATTACAAAGAACAGCTGCAGACTATTAAAATGGAGTTTGCGAAAAATGATTACATCGCCGTAGGGGAGATAGGTATAGATTTGTATTGGGACAAAACTACCCAAGCATATCAAGAAGCAGCATTTATAGAACAATGCAGGTGGGCTGAAGAAATGAGACTACCAATAGCTATTCATTCTAGGGAGTCTACAGATTTAATTGTGGAGTTGATTAAAAGAAACGCGTTCAAGGAGTTAACTGGAGTCTTTCATTGTTTTGGTGGGAGTATGGAACAAGCCAAGGAGATAATTGGTATGGGCTTTCGTTTGGGTATAGGCGGGGTTGTTACGTTTAAGAATAGTACACTAAGAGAGGTGTTGAGAGATATAGCGTTGGAGAATATAGTGGTGGAGACAGATTCACCTTATCTAGCACCTACTCCGTACCGTGGAAAGCGAAATGAGACTAGTTATATTACAGAGGTAGTTAAGCAGTTAAGCTATATATATGAGGTGTCAGAACAAGAGATAAAAAATAGAACTACAGAGAATGCATTGGCATTGTTCAAATTATAATTTACTTTGTAGTAACAGGAGAGGTGTCCGAGTGGCTTAAGGAGCACGCTTGGAAAGCGTGTGTACATCACAAGTGTACCGAGGGTTCGAATCCCTCTCTCTCCGCAATTGTAACATAACTAAAAATACTGTGGTATGAGGTCAAGAGCATTTCTTATCGTTTTACTTTTCCTGACTTGGTCATTTTCGTCTGGTTGGTACTACGTGTGTAAAGTAAAAGCAAAGTGCCCAAGTAGTGTAGGTGCAGCTACAAAAGAGCTCCCAGCGTTCACGTTTCGTTATGGAATATCTAACCCCGAGGTGAATCCTAGTTTTAATGAATTCAAAACTAGAATTAAAGAGAGGTTGGGCGAATCTAATCTTTTGACAATAACGGGCTTGTATGATCCGAATGAGTTAAATACTACTGATTTTGATAACTTAGGTACGGCGCGTGCTACGGCGATTCTACAGGCGCTATCTGATATAGACCCTGGCAGAATAGTTCTGTCTTCAAAAGAAATAAGTTTTGGTGCTCAGGTGGACGCATTAGATGCTGTAACATTCACTATTTTGACAAAGAATCAGTTTGTAGAAGAGACTAGTTTTGGGGCATCGTTGTACTTTGATGAAAATATAAACGCGGAGAATCTGCCCGCTAAGCTTGAGGGATACTTGCAGTTCATTGCTATTCACGAAAACGAGAAGACAATTGCTATATTGGGTTATTGGTACAATGAAGTTGGGGAAGCAGAAAATAGTGATCTTGGTTTGGAGCGTGCCAATATGATTAGGGGTATTTTAATAGAACAAGGGTTTAATCCAGATCAAATTACCACAAGTAGCCGAGGCCAGTCTGAACTTCTTGCAGACAATACCACAGAAAGTGGAATACGAGAGAACAGTAGAGTCGAGATTTTCATAAACGAATAAACCAAAAAAAAATGAACACAGAAAAATTCTTTGAAGGACCTGGAAGCTCAGATATGGTTACCTATGTATGGGAGATTGCTCTAATATTGGGTGTTGCATTTCTGCTCGGATATTTGCTTCGTTATTTTTTAAACGACTTGTTAAAGAATCGCATAGCTGAGTTGGAGAGTGAAAACGCCAAGTTATACAATTCTGCGAAAGATGCAGAACAATCTGCTTCAGATATTGAGCAACTTGAAATAAAGCAAGGACAACAGAAAGCTGAGATTGATCGATTGAATGCTAAACTCGCAGAATGCTACGCAACGCGACTAAAGGCAGAGAACAATCTGGCAGATTTACAAGCGAAATACGACGCTACATCTGCTGCTCCAGTAAGTAAGGAGTCTAAGGGTACTCTGCTAGTAGCAAAAGAAAAAACTCCTGTGCCTGTCGTATCGGATGCTATCGTTGCAGCCAAAAATGGGCCCGTTTCTACAAAAGACGATTTAAAAAAGATAGGCGGCGTAGGACCAAAAATCCAAGAATTATTAAACGCAGATGGCATTCTTAGCTACACTGATGTGGCGACAGCCACGGTGGCAAGAATCAAAGCAATACTTATTGCTGCTGGACCAAACTATGCCGTGCACGATCCATCAACGTGGGGACAGCAAGCAAGATTAGCCTCAGCAGAAAAATGGCAAGAATTAACTCAACTACAAGATGAGCTCAAAGGTGGGAAACGTAAGTAGAAACTTACGCTTCTTTTATTCTATCTATAATAGCAGTACTGCTGTGTCCTTCTAAAAAAGGAATCACTTCTACCGAACCGTTTCTTTGTAAGACTTCGTCTGCACCTACAATAGTGGCCACTGTATAGTCTCCTCCTTTGGCAAGCACTTGGGGCTTCACTTTTGTAATGAGTTCTAAGGGTGTTTCTTCGTCAAACAATATTACGGCATCTACAAAGGCTAGAGCAGCCAGTTTCATCATTCGAGTGTCTTGACTAATCACGGGTCTACTTGGCCCCTTTAGTTTGCTTACAGAGGCATCTGTATTTACTCCTATAATGAGCCTATCGCCTAAGTCTGCTGCCTTGCATAGGTAATCGATATGGCCCATGTGTAAGACATCAAAACAACCATTGGTAAAGACTACCTTTTCATTGAAAATAGTCCACTTAGTGACTTGTTTGGCTAAGTCATCTGAAGA
>CAJXIQ010000007.1 GCA_913054375.1 uncultured Bacteroidota bacterium | reverse complement strand
TTGAATTAATTAAGGATTAATCCATTTGCATCTGATTATTTATACCATGAGATTATTTACTGTTATAGCTTACCTTATTACTTGTTCAATTAATGTATTTCCGCAAATAACTGAAGTCATTATAGATGACACTGGCAACCCCAATGAACCAAGCGTCTGTTTCTCTGAAAATGGGGACAGCCTGCTGTATGTTGCGGCTAACATTACCAATTTTTACACCATAAACACCTCCAACGGAATCATTCGTAAGCAAAAAGCAAGCTCCCCGCTAGGAGTATATGGCGACCCTGTATTGCATTGGGCAAAGTCATCCTTGTACTACACACATCTCTCTAAAACACCAAAAAAAGACTATGGAGATTGGTTCGATAGAATAGTCGTTCAACGCATAGACAGTGCACATCCTTGGAAGGAGAAATCCTATAGCCTTGGTTACAATAAAGGCAAAATGCAAGATAAGCCGTGGTTAAGTTCGGATGATTGGTCCGTAAAATACCAAAACAATATTTATGTAACGTGGACAGAGTTTGACAAATACGGCAGCAGTGACCCAACTGACCACTCACGGATACGTTTTGCGGCACTCAACTCAAAGAATGATAGTTTTAGTCAGGCGATTACGATTTCAGATACCGTCGGAAATTGTGAAGATGGTGATAACACCTTAGAAGGGGCCACAACTGCTGTAGATGCTTCGGGAAACCTTTATGCTGTTTGGGCAGGTCTCGGCAATATTTACTTTGACCAAAGCAATGATGGCGGAAAAACGTGGGGCCAAGATCGTATAGTAGCCCTCCAAGTAAAAGGATGGGACATGGACATGCCGAATATAATGAGGGCCAATGGTATGCCCTTCTTAGTAGCTGATAAGATACGAGAGAGTCTCTATATTTGCTGGGCAGATGAACGAAATGGTAATGCAGATATATGGCTACTCGCCAGTAAAGATCTGGGCAAAACGTGGAGTGAGCCTATTCTGCTAAACTTAGACAAAACAAACACACACCAGTACTTTCCCAATATGGCTGTCGATGAACACACCGGAGATGTTCATGTTGCCTACTATGACTTTAAAACCAGCCCCACCAACACGTTCTACACCATAAGTCTTGCTACATACACAACAGATGGCAAAGTCACCAATGCACAACTAACCCCATTTGTAACCGCTCTGCCCGGCAAAAAGGTGTTTTATGGCGATTACCTCGATTTAGCATTGTATAACGACCAACTGGCAGTAGCATACACCGCCTATGACCTTAGCCAAAAAACAGAAATAAAGCTAGTGACAGAAGCGACAATAAGTAACGGAATTTTTAGTAAATTGGCTATAAACAATACCGTGGCAATAGTCCGCAATAGTGATACCGCTCAAATAATTCTCAATGTAGAGCACCCGCACAAAACTAAAATGGTAATTCACGTAGAAAAAAACGGAAAGAAAAGTAAGCACTCATACAAAGCCCTATACCGGGGCTCAAACACCAGCTGGGACCACATACTTGGAGTTATAAATATTGAGCCTGAAGCCCATATATATCGTATAAAATACCGGATAAGAGACCTAGCGGTACGAAACGTTTACAGACGTAAGATTCAGCTAAATTGATATTGATTTACCCTTGCCTTAACTAGGGTAATTACACTCCTTATATTTCCTTTGCCTTTTCAGGTCAAATCAACGTAATTTGCACACTATTTTTTAACGACGAAAAGAATGTCAGATAAATACAACAAAGAAGAACCAAGTGTCCTACAAAAAATCCAAAACCAGACAGGTTGCCTATTCTTGGTAATAGGTGCAGCTATGCTCGCTTTTGTGCTCACAGATTTAGTAAGTAGCGGAAGCAGTATTTTTGGATCAACCGAAAATTCAGTAGGTAGTATAAACGGGAATCCTGTTTCGTACGAAGAGTTTAACAGCACCTACGAGGGAATGAAGCAACAATTGGTTCAAAACAACCCCGGCATCACCATAGACGAGGCTATAGCTGAGCAATACAGAACTCAAGCGTGGAACTCGCTAATAGAAGCCAAGACCATACAACCTCAATACGAGCAACTTGGTATATCTGTAAGCCCGGCAGAACTTGAAGATCTAACCGTAGGCGCAAACACTCACCCACAAATACAGCAATCTTTCAGAGATCCTGAGAGTAACCAATTTGACAAGCAGCGACTTATTCAGTTTCTAAAGCAGGATATAAACGAAAATCCACAAGCAAGACAGAGTTGGACCACGTTCCAAGAGCAATTTACCACAGGTTTAATAGCTGAGAAGTACCGCAACTTGGTTTCAAGTTCGTATTACACCACTGACTTAGAGGCTCGCATTAGAGGTAAAGAGACTGAACAAACCGTAAATGCGTCAATTGTGAGCTTACCTTATGCCCAAATAGCAGATTCCAATATTTCAGTTTCTAATGCCGAAATACTAGCGTATGCCAAACAACATAAAAGCAAATACGTACAACAAGCCAGCAGAGATATAGAATACATCAAATTGGATGTCGTTCCTTCTACGAAAGACTCGGTTGGTATGATTGAATGGGCAGGAGAAACAATAGAGAAGTTTTCTAATACAAAGAACGATTCTGCCTTTGTTAGCATCATGGGTAGCGAAACTCCTTTCAACCCAGCTTTTCAAGTAAGAGGTTCATTCTCCCCCGAAGTTGAAAATAGAATTTTTGATGAAGAAGCGGGTAAAGTTGTAGGTCCGTTCGAACAAAACGGAGTGTACAGTGTAGTTAAAATATTGGATTTTGGTTCAGACTCTCTGCGTTCTGTTAGAGGGAGTCATATTCTCTTTTCAGTAGCCGGAACAGATACTGCTGATGCGGAGACGGAGGCTAGAGAAGTGTTAGCTAAGATAAAAAAAGGGACAACTACTTTTTCTGCTCAAGCATCATCAAGAAACTTTGATGCTACCAGAGCCACTGGTGGAGATATGGGCTGGATAAGGGAAAAATCGGGAAAATACCCCAAAAGACTTGTAAACCGCCTTATGACCTCAAGACAGGGGAACTACATAATCGTTAGAAGTAATAGAGGTGTTCACTTAGCCAAAACTACATCTGCTGTAAGTCGCAAAACTGTAAAAGTGGCAATTGTAGACCAACGTATATTTCCAAGCACGGCAACAGACGGTGCATTCTACAAAAAAGCTGGCGAATTTCTCGGTAAAGTGAATGGAGAGCAGAGTTTTGAAGAAGTTGCAGAAAGTATGGGACTTGGTAAGCGTGTAGCGAACAAGATAACAGAAGAAAATAGAACTATCCCGAACATAACCGAATCTGATAAAATAGCAGAATGGTTGTTTAATTCCTCTACCGAAGAAGGTAGTGTTTCTGGTGTAATAGATGTAGACGGAAGTCTTGTCGTGGCTAGGGTTTCTAAGATAAGAGAAGAAGGTATACCAAATGCCGAAGACCTACGTGGTGAAATAGAGTTTATCATCAAGAACCAAAAGAAAGCAGAAATCCTACTGCCTAGAATGAATGCAGCTTTGGCAACAGCCGAAACAGCAGATGAATTGAGTAACGCTTTGAACGCTGTGATAACACCAGTACCTGCTGCTTCTTTTAATACAGGCAGCCTTCCTAATATAGGCCAAGATTACAAGATCATAGGAAGTATACTGGGTACTCCAGTAGGAAAACACTCCAATGCAATAGAAGGAACAACCGGTGTAGCAGTGGTGTTTGTAAACAACGCAAATGAATACGACGCCGAGAGCCTTGATTCACTCAAGGATCAGATGCAACGAACGTCTGCACAGAATACACAAGGAGGAAACGAAGTACAAGCCGCACTTATCAAGAAGGCCGAGGTAAAAGATCAACGTTACAAATTCTACAACTAGGACGCTATTGCTTTCGCGTTTTAACCAAATAACATATACAAAGGTGGGGACAGGTCCCCACCTTTGTTTTTTACATGGTTTTTGTGAAGACTCCAGGATTTGGGAGCCTCTCATAACCGCGTTTGCCAAAACGCACACCTGCATAGCAATAGACCTTCCTGGTTTTGGCGCTAGCACATCTATCCCTTTTACGACTATCCCTGAAGTTGTCAAACAGATTAAAAATCTACTAGACTACGAAAACGTGGAACAACCTATACTTTTAGGTCATTCGCTTGGCGGTTATATTGTCGCAGAATACATACACCAATACCCCAGCAGCTTAGCTGCTGCTGCATTTATCCACTCTACCACCTATGCAGATAACAGCATTAAAAAAGAGAATAGGCTCAAGTCCATAAATTTCATTAATACGTATGGTACCTCCGAGTTCTTTCGCATCTTCATGTCAGGCCTCGTAGCTTCTTCCCATAGGGCACGACTAAGAGAAAATTTGACGGCTATGGTGAATGCTACACCTACGGCATCTGTTATAGCTGGATTGCACGCTATGAGAGATAGGAAGGACCGCAGCAGTGTCCTAGACACATTTGATAAGCCCGTCTTACTATTGCGTGGAGAAGAAGACCCCTACTACCAAGCGAAGGAAATATATGGACAAGCAGCAAAATGCCAAGCAGCACAAATAGGTAACTTGACCAATGTGGGTCACCTCAGTATGCTAGAAGACCAAAAAAAATGCCTCACTGAAGTGAAGCATTTTATTGAATTTGTTGCTGCGGTGCGCTAGTTGCCAGATAATACCCACAAAAGAAAGTATTATTCACTGCACTTATTTTATCCTAGTCCATTCACTGGTTTTGCCTAAGAACGGCATACCCAGAACAAAGCCTCTTAGATACAAATTTTTCTTATCGTCTCCTTCAAAGTACATATATCCATCATACGTTTTACCATCTGTCGGATTATAGATGGTTCCATCATTCCACTCATTTTCGTCAGCATCCCATGTAAAACCTTTAGCTATGACCATACCAAGACGATCTCTATCCCTAAGCTCTTCGTTTGAATTTTCCGGATCCTTTTTGGGATTTCCACTCGCGTCATTTGGCTCAACCAAATATTCTATTTTGCCATAGTATTTGCCATTCTTAGCCTTGTACATGCGTATGTGTGCCGTTTTTTCAGCATTCCAATACGTGCCTTTTATGTCATCTGCAGTTAGTCCGTTTATCATTACTGCACTCGCAATTGTCACTACACTTAACACTAGTGCAGCTAAAGTAAATCTTTTCATCATTCTATTTTTTTATTTATTCCGATTCAATTATAAACAATCTTAGCCAAATGGATTCACACCTGTGCATAGATTTTTTGAGAGTACATACAATACCGTACTTTATTTGCAGTTATAAACTCATTGATGAAACCAATACTTACGGCACTCCTACTCTTATTTTTTGCAAACACGTATGCACAAACAGCAGCTGAATTGCTCATTCAAGCAAATCGAGCTACACTAGAAAGAGAATACAGTAAAGCCTTGATCCTTTACAGTAAATACATTGTGCTAAATCCAGCTGATTTTAGAGGCTATTTCAATAGAGGTACAACAGAGTTTAATGCTGGGAAATACGCAGATGCAACAAGAGATTTCACTAAAACATTAACACTAAACCCAATATACAGAGAGGCATACTACTACCGAGGCCTCTGCCAAGTAGAGCTAAAGCAATACGATGCCGCTATAAAGGACTACACCTACATACTTTTAGATAACCCAAGAAGCGTCCCTTTCCTAAAGGTTAGGGCAGATGCACACAATGCCAATGGAGATGAAGTACTAGCATTAGCTGACCTCGACGTTGCCATCCGCATAGACAACCTATCCGGGGATCTCTACAAAAGAAGAGCGGAGCTTAAGGTAGAAATGAAGGACATAAACGGAGCCCTACGCGACTATAGCTCGGTAGAAAAATTGCTACCCAAGTACAAAATGGTTCACTACATTAAAGGAAATTTATACCTCCAAATAGACGAAACAGAATTTGCGTGTGAAGAGTACCAAAAGGCACTGGACCACCATATAGTAGTTGCCGAGCGTTCGCATTATGAAAATTGTAACCCTTAACGTTACCGAATCAAGCCAATAAAAAGGTCAATACCAAGCAAGTAACACCCTGTTCAATGGCTTTACCCACAAAACCGTAAATTTGCAGAGCGTATGATTAACCTTAAATTTTCCAGACTACCGAAGTACCGTAAGTTCAATTACACGCCTGTTTTCTATGATGAAGCCAAAGAAGAACTTCACTCAAGGGTAGATGATATTAAGAGAGAAATGGGAGAAGAAGCGCGTTCTAAAGATGATGTGAAGGACCATATACGTCGTGCTTACAAAGCCAAGCAGACAAGTAATAGGTATGGTACAGCGCCCGGCCACAAATTGTATGTAGCACGTATAGCGGCTATTGCTATTATTCTAACGGTTATTTTCTATTATCTCTGGGATTCTAATCTTCTAAAAATTATCTTCGAAGGCTTGTCTCAATAAGCTCGAATAGATGCCTGGAATTATACAATTACTACCCGAAAGCACCGCCAATCAGATAGCCGCGGGAGAGGTAGTACAACGCCCCGCATCTGTGGTAAAAGAACTGCTCGAAAATGCGGTAGATGCTGGGTCCACAGAAATCAAACTTTTTATTAAAAATGGAGGCTGTACCCACATCCAAGTAGATGATAACGGGACAGGCATGAACGCATTTGATGCCAGAATGTGCTGGGAACGGCATGCCACCTCTAAGATAACAAAGGCAGGCGATTTATATAATTTGAACACCCTCGGTTTTAGGGGCGAAGCGCTAGCCAGTATAGCGTCAGTAAGCGAGGTAGAAATGCGAACCAAGAGTGGAGAAGAAAGTGTGGGTACACGTATAGTCATAAATGCAGGTACAGTAGAAACACAAGAAAATACAGCAACCAACCAAGGTACCTCAATCACCGTAAAGAATCTCTTTTATAACATACCTGCTCGCAAGAATTTCCTAAAAAGTATAGCGGTAGAAACCAAGCATATTTTTGAAGAATACCAGCGAATAGCTTTAGCATACCCTGCACTAAGTTTCGAATTTTACAACCAAGACAAAAACCTATCTAAACTAAGAGGTGGCAACCTAAAACATAGAATTGCAGATCTTTTCAGCGTAAAAGAAGAAAACCTTATCGATGCCAGCGAACAAACAGAAATAGTAGGTATAACTGGGTACATAGGCTCCCCTACAATAGCCAAACGCACCAGAGGAAGTCAATACCTATTTGCCAACGGAAGATTCATTAAAGATGCCTACCTAAACCATGCAATAAGCTCTGCATATGGTAGTTTGCTAGAGGAAAAAACGTATCCGTTCTTTGTCCTGTTTCTGAATGTAGATCCCGGAAAAATAGACGTAAACATTCACCCAACAAAACATGAGGTAAAATTTGAGGATGGCAGACATGTATATACGCTACTGCAGAGTGTTATCAAAAAAACCTTAGGTGTACATTTTGTAATGCCTACACAAGCTCAGTTGCACAATGCCACAGAGCCTCCATTGCATCGCGAGTATAATCCTAGTCTTAAAACAACGGAGCCAAATGTGCGGTTCAATCCTTTTGAGACACCCAAGCAGCGTACAAGTACCGAATGGGAAAAACTAGATGAATTACTCAATACGCCTGTACAGCAAGTGCAACAGCGCGATATTTTCAATGAGACACCTGCAGACAAGCATGAAGAAAATAGAATATTCACTGATATTTTTCAGATAGAAAATGCCTTTATCATCACCAAAATAGACGGAGAATTGTGCATTATAAATCAGCATAGAGCACACGCCCAGATCTTGTATGAACGGTATACAGAAAATCAACAAATTGCCTCGCAGCAGCTACTGTTTCCCCGCACCATAGCAATGAGTAAAGCCGATCTTTTGCTCTATTTTGAAATGAAGGATGAGATAAATGCCCTTGGTTTTGACACCAGCGAGTTTGGCAAAGATGCCATTATCATAAATGGGTTGCCTAGTGAACTCAGTAAAGTAGACGGTGCAGATATCGTAGTACAAATACTGGATGACTTTAAAACCAATTTCCAAGACTTAAAAATAGCCAAAAAAGATGCGTTGCGGCAAGCTACCGCAAAGAACGCTGCCATTAAGGCAGGCAAGGCATTGAGCGAGGCTGAGATGAGTAATCTGGTGAGTGATTTGCTTCAGTGTAAACAGTATACAAACAACAATGCAGGCAAGGCCATCATTGTAAAACTAACAAAGAGCAGTTTGGAACGTTTTTTTCAATAAGTAAGAATACATGCAGTTTAACAGCAATCAGTTTAATCTACCCCTAGTCACCAAAAATATCGTTGGTATTAACATTCTTATGTTTGTAATAACCATGTTATTAGGTGATCAGGCCTATGAATACTTCGCTTTGTTCAACTACAAAAGCGAATATTTTCGGGGTTGGCAAATCATAACACACATGTTTATGCATGGCGGTTTTACACATATTCTTTTCAATATGTTTGGGGTGTACATGTTTGGTACACGACTAGAACAGATGTGGGGCGCAAAACGGTACCTCAACTTTTATATTATCACAGGACTTGGCGCAGCATTAATCCATACACTCATACAGGATTACGAGATAACCCAGGGAATAGTTAGTATAAATCAGCCTACTGTAGGAGCATCTGGCGCTCTGTTTGGCATACTAGTAGCCTTTGCAATGTACTGGCCCAATACAGAACTCTACATTATGTTTATTCCTGTACCTATCAAGGCAAAATACCTTGTAGGAGCATATGCTGCATACGAATTATTTGCAGGGGTGAGCGGTTTCCAGACAGGAGTTGCACACTTCGCACACTTGGGTGGTGCACTTTTTGGCTTCTTGCTTGTTAAGTACTGGAATAAGACCAACCGTAATACGTTATACTAACCAACCATGACTGTCTGGGAAAAGATAAAATACGAATACAATAAAGGAGGCTCAGCCATACGTCAGATTATACTGATCAATTTGGGTGTTTTTGTCTTTACCATATTTGTTGGTATCATAGCAAAACTATCTGGGTTCCAACCAAATGAACTCTTGGAGTATTTCTACATCCCAAGCAACCTGGGTGTCCTGCTCATCAGGCCTTGGAGTATCATTACAAATATCTTCTTTCACAGTGGCTTTTGGCACATATTGGGTAATATGCTAATGCTCTATTTCATTGGCCGAGTGCTCGAAGACTTTATGGACAGTGCCAAGGTCTGGAAAATATTTCTGTACGGAGGACTAGCCGGTGCAGCACTCTTTGTCATCAGCTACAACGTATTCCCCATTTTTGCTGAGGTCAAGAGCTATAAAAAATTACTAGGAGCATCTGGAGGTGTTACCGCCATACTCGTAGCTACTGGTTTATATGTTCCGCGTTATCAGATTCGTCCTTTTGGATTATTCAATGTAGAAATGCGTTGGGTCGCTCTATTCTTGGTGTTTAGAGACTTGTATCTATTCCCCGTAAGCGACAATACTGGCGGGCTTTTTGCCCATATAGGTGGTGCTATATTCGGGATGCTATTCATCCTCCAATTGCAAGGAAAAATAGAACTCCCTACCATAAACGGTAAGTCCATTATCCCTTCTAGAATGAAAAAAATAGATGTGGATGAAAGTACGCTTGCACAAGAACGTGCTTACAAAAAGTACCAACCCAACCAGGATCAAATAGATGCCATATTGGACAAGATATCACAGAGCGGATACGATAGCTTAAGTACGACAGAAAAGGATATTCTTTTTAAAGCGAGCGAATAAATGCGTCGACTTTTCAAACGTATAGCAGATTTCATAAATTCCCTAGCAATACTAGGCTTGCTTATAGCCTACTTAGCTCCGTTTGTTGACCCTCAAGATTTTTGGCCTGTGTCCTTCTTTGGGCTCACCTACAAGTTTTGGTTAATCCTCAATCTGCTCTTGGTCTTTTTTTGGATCTTCCTCAAAAAAAGACGATGGATGTACAACGCGTTCTTTATTCTCATGGGCCTACAGTTTGCCGCACGGAATATTCAATTCAACTCGAGCAGTGCCGCCGCTTCCGACATTAAGGTAGCCACTTTCAATGTGAATGTACAACAGGTCTATAATGGAGGGAACACATCGGAGCAAATCAGAAACTACCTGAACCAAAAACAATTTGATGTTGCAGTCCTTATTGAGTGGCTTAATAAGAAAGGAAGCATTGATTATGATACCTACCCACACCAACAGTTTGTGAAACTGGATGCCAAAAAAAACAAGTATGATTATGGACTTAAAATAGTTTCCAAACACAAAATTATCAACTGGGAACGAATAAAATACGAGCATTTTACCAATAACATCGCGGCCTATTTTGACATCGATATAAACGGCACCGTTGTGCGCTACGTTGCAACGCACTTGCAGTCTAATGGCATTAATTCTTCACTCTATCACAAGCTGGTAAATGTAGAAATAGATGAAGAGTACAAATCATATGCATTAAACTTTGCTAAAAGACTAAAAAAACTAATAGTACAACGTAGCGAGCAGACCAAAGCAATACAAGAAGTAATAGCAGATAGTCCTTATCCAGTGATAATTCTAGGTGATTTTAACGATACACCTCAGAGTTATACCTATCAACAGCTGAAAAAAGGAAGAAAAGATGCTTTCATAGAAAGGGGCAATGGCTGGGGTGCTACGTATCTTAAACCTTTCCCAATCATGCGTATTGACTATATATTGCACGATAGCGAACTAGAATGTACCAGCTACAAGTGCGTATCTACCATAAAAAGTGACCACGCTATGGTAGAAGCAACTTTTAAACTATCAAACTAAAGAGCCTATGGATTTTATAGATAAAGAACTCGCCGATTATGCAGAAAAGCACTCGAGTGCAGAAAGCACTTTACTAGCAACGTTGAACAGGGACACCTATGCCAATGTACTTGCTCCTCGTATGCTTAGCGGACACTTGCAAGGCCGTATACTCAGTTTGTTTAGTAAAATGAAGCAGCCTAAAGCTATACTGGAAATAGGCACGTACACGGGCTATGCTGCTCTTTGCTTGGCAGAAGGTCTTGCCCCAGGAGGTGTGTTGCATACCATTGATATTAATGAAGAATTAGAAACGCGTATCCTACAGTTTTTTGGTGAATCTTCGTATGCAGAGCAATTGCATTTCCACGTGGGCAATGCCCTCGATATTATTCCAACATTGGATGCTGATTTTGACCTAGTATTTATAGATGCTGATAAGGATAACTACTCTGCCTACTACAATTTACTCATAGATCGCCTGCCACAAGGTGCTATTATCATTGCCGATAATGTACTGTGGAGTGGTAAAGTGATAAATAAAGAACAGCTCGCTCAAGATAAAGACACAAAGGCGTTAGATATGTTCAACAAGGAAGTGAATGATGACCCACGCGTAGAAAACATATTACTACCCGTAAGAGATGGGCTAATGGTAGCAAGAAAATTATAGTGACACGTTACCTAAAAAATATAATACTAAATAGGGTGTTTGCCAAGCTACATAGTAGCACTTGGTCTCACTACTACCAAGATACTAAATCTACTACGGAGCTAACCAAGAGATATCCCGAAATAGGATTTAGCGGAGCTACACCGCTCTGCGAAATAATGACACAAGCTGGCAGCGACAAGGGAAACGGTTGGCACAATTATGCAAAGGTGTACGCTTCACTTTTTGCAGGAATGACGGTGAATCATCTTTTTGAGCTAGGTATAGGGACCACTGATACGTCTTTTGGAAACAATATGGGTGCAGAAGGGACACCAATGGCTTCTCACAGAGGATGGAAAGGTTACTTTAAAAATGCTACCATACATGCAGCAGATATAGATGAGCGTGTGGTAAAAAATGAGGAAGGTATATACGCTTATCACTGCGACCAGACAGATGCTGCAAGTATCCAGACCATGTGGGCACACCCCATTATACCTGAAGCTTTTGATATAATGATAGACGATGGCTTGCACGTATTTGAGGCCAATACCCATTTTTTTGAAAACAGCATACACAAGCTAAGAGTTGGGGGTATATATGTAGTAGAAGATATACTTTCTGTAAAGCTTGGCTACTGGGAGCAGAAGATAAAAGAAGAGTATACCCAAAAGTATCCCGACCTTGTTTTTAGACTATGCAGCATACCCAACATGGCAAATGCCTTGGATAATAACCTATTGATTATCTATAAGACGGCATAGAAAGGATTTCGTTATTTGATTCTTACGATCTGACTATTGCTCAACGTAAAAATTCCAAGTCCTCCTTCTACATTATTAGGCAGCGGTGTTGGCTCAGAAAAAGGATTCTCTGGATCATAATTCTCTAAAGCCATACTGTACTCATAATGATCTTTAGTGATAGCACTTAGTATTACATAAGCTTCAGGTCTTTTTCCATTTTTATCATCCCATGATCTAGTGGTAAATCGTGTATTTACACTGCCGTTTGCAGCATTTTCATCCGAGAAATACTCGCCGTCTACATACATAACTTCATCGCTCCCATCATACCGTGAAAATGCCTCAATCCTGTAATATTCGTCTTTATTTGGGTTGTCTGGGATAGATAACCTACCATTATAAATAACCTCAAAGTCCTGGTCAATAGAATCTACTTCAAGCTCATATTCTGAAATAGAGTCGGGCATGATACTCTTACCCGTAACCGTTCCGTTTTCGGGGGTTACTATGCTTAGCGAATATTCAATTCCTGCACTGAATCTAAACTTTTGATTATTGAGTACATAATCATTATTTATATTGATAAAATCAACTTCCTGTCCGTTGCCTATCAACGATATAGCTGCATTTTGTATTTTTTCAAAATCTCCAGATACACTGTTATTAAGTACAGGTTTGGTTTTGGTTAATAGTAGTGGATTTGCAAAACCGCCGAAATTATTAGCAGAATAGAATACCACAGCTTTCACCTCGGCGGCAGGCACTGCTACGTCTTCTAATACAGTCTGGCATCCTGCCAGAACGAGTACAACTAATAGTATGATCGTTTTTTTCATTTTAATTAAATTTAAAATTCCAACTAACAGAAGGTAAAATTGGGAAGAGACTCACCTGTTTTAGAACCTGCTTACTATCTGGATTAAACTGTTCTTCTGACCCAATAAAATAGTAGAACGGATTTTTTCTATTATACGAATTGTATACACTGAACTCCCAGGTCCGTACTCCACTTTTCTTTTGTTTCATGACCTGCACTCCTATATCTGCTCTATGGTAGGCTCTCATCCTAAACGCATTTCTATCCGTATACTCCGTGCCATTGGCCCGATAAAAATTGTCGCGACTCGGTGAACTTACATTTGACAATTCACTTGTTTGATAAGTGCTAATAGGCAGTGTAATGGCATTGCCCGTGCCATACACCCATGTGGCGGATAGAGTTATGTTTTCTTTTAGTTCATATACCCCTACCAGAGAAATATCGTGTCGTCTATCATAGCGAGCAAAAAATTTCTTTCCATTATTCAACTCATCAAACTGATGAGTGGTCCAAGAGAGTGTATATCCTGCCCAGCCAGTAAGCCTTCCCTGTTTGCGTTGCAGCAATACCTCTGCTCCATAGCTTGTTCCCTTGCCAGAGGTGACATTCTCTTCCCAAGAGATAGACTCGAGTCCTTCGTCACTTTCTTGTATAGCCAGAAAAGATGCTCCTTCTTTATATCCAATGATATTGTTCATTGTCTTATAGTATCCTTCTACAGTAAGGCTAAAGTTTTGCTTCTCAAAGTCTTTTGCCATTCCAACAGCGACTTGCTGTGAGTTTTGTGGTTTTATCAAATCTGTGGCAGGTACCCATAAGTCTGTGGGCAAACCCACTCCACTCGTACTAAGCAAATGCACATATTGATTCATGGTAGCATATGATGCCTTGAGTGATACGTCAGATTTAAGATTATAGGCCAATGCTACCCTAGGTTCTGGATTTACATACGTCACTTTGTTGGTGGTGAACGTACTTAGTCGTACGCCATACAAACTTTTTAGTCTGTTACTGATTTTCCATTCGTCTTCCATGTACAACCCTGTTTCTACAGAAGTATATTGCGTTTTTCTGTCTATATCCAAACCAAAACTAATATCTCTCACCACCAGGGCATCAGGGGTGAAAGTATGGTGCGTAGCTTGCAACCCAAACTTGACCTTATGTTTATTATTAGCGTACCAATCGAAGTCTTGCTTTAGTGTATAGTCAGTGATGCCTGATCCGTAACCCAAAGTAAAGTCCGAATTGCCTGTAGACTCTTCTTCGGCCGAAATAGCCAGTTCGTAGAAGCTGTATATTAATGATGTATTGGAAAACAGCTTTGGTCCAAAAAGGTGATTCCAGCGCGCCGTACCGGTTGCATTTCCCCAACCAAAGTTCACCTTATTGGTATACGATTGTTCTTGACCATCAAAACTGTTTTCATATTTCTCCCTCAAGTAAAACTTATCTCTACCAAAATACCCACTCAGGTACACTCTATTTTTATCGTTTATTTCATAGTTGGCTTTTGCATTCAAGTCATAAAAATAATATCCTGCTGAGTTCCCATTATTAAAAGCCCGAATAATAGGCTGCGTAAGAACATCTATATACGTGCGTCGGCCGCTAACTATAAAAGAGCCTTTACCCTTAGCAAAAGGACCTTCTATCAAACCCTTGCTAGAGATAACACCAATGCCAAGTTCGCCAGTCACTTTCTCTTTGTTTCCATCTTTCATATTCATGTCTATTACAGACGAAAGACGACCACCGTAGCGAGCCGGAAAGCCCCCCTTAATAAGCTCTACACTACGCAATGCATCCCCATTGAAAAGAGAGAAAAACCCAAACAAGTGCTGAGCATTATACACCGTAGCACCATCTAAGATAATAAGATTTTGATCTGGACCACCTCCACGCACATAGAGCCCACTCTGTCCTTCACTACCACTTTGTACGCCTGGCATAAGCTGAAGCACTTTTAGCACATCCTTTTCTCCAAATAGGGCAGGAATATCCTTGATAGTCTTTATTGGGATCTCTATCGTACTCATTTGCACATCCTGACTCACCTTCTTTTGCGTTTTGGAGGCATTCACTACCACTTCTCCTATTTCACTGTGAGCACTGGCAAGATTCACGTTTAGCACCTTGTCACCGCTTATAGTAACCTCTTTAGTTACCGCATCATAACCCACAAAATTGTAGATAATACGGTGCTTGCCTGTAGGCAATTGCAGGGCGTAATACCCAAAATTATTTGTTACTGTACCGGCAGATTTACTCTCTGTGTAAATGGTGACACCCAGGAGTAACTCTTGACTCCCTGCTTCTTTCACATTGCCAGATAGAGTAAATGTCTCTTGAGCAGCAGCTGTTGATACAAAAGGCACGATAAGAAAGATAAAAAAATGTCGTAGTTTCATTTTATAATTATACGAACATATGTAAAATCATGAAAGCTCCATTCCTATATTTTGTCCGATTTTATAAACGGGTATGTATTTAAAGGGTTAATCTTATTTTACAAAATCTTGTAGATAATCGTATTGATCTGTGAGTTTACCTTCTTCTGTTATACGGGCTCTCTTGAGTACATCGTCTTGATCGCCATTTACCAATAACGGAGCAATATGCTCCAAAAATAAACTACCAAACTCGGTACTGGCATTGCGTGGCATCTCTGTAGGCAGATTGGTCACAGCCATTACGTCTATCGTATCATCACCATACGGTGCTACTTGTTTTTGTTGGCTACGACTCCACCCAAAGGTAGGGCTGTAGATATCTGTGGCTTCCATGGTAATGGGCACACTTCCTTCTACATCGCACGTAATATCCGCTATTACTTGTATATCAAAGGTATCTGCTTTCGTATCTTTTTTGGTAAACAGTGCTGCCATATCATCTTGCCAGTACATACCGTTGATGAGTACATCGGTGTATGGCAAAAAGTTGTCAAACTCGCAGCAGTATTCTCCGTGATTGGCATAAAAATGCTCTGGATTCCACTCACCACCATCTTTACGGTGGTATAGGTCCCAGCTTGTAAGTTGTGCAAAGTGAGCTCCCCGAGGGGGTTGTGAAATAAATTCTTGTGGAGAGCACTCACGTATCTTCATACCTTCCAAAACTTCACGTATTCCTTCTGCTACTCTTCCGTTTCCGGTAAATACGACACGTGCTTTTCCCAAATCTAGCTCCGCTAAATCTTTCATAGATTGCTCATAGTCATTGGTTTTGTAAGCAGAAGGCAAATTGAATTTACCTGTTTTCTTACCCCACGTGAGAAATGCATTATACGCACCTACTACCCCAGCCCACTTACCAAAGCCAAGTATTCTACCACCTTCTTTCCAGGTAAGTGTCTCGTAGTCTATGAGTGTAATGTTCTTTTCTAAAATAGCTAAGAGTAGGTCTCTGTTATAGGGCTGTGCCTTAATCGTGTGTGAAAAAAAGAGGTAGGATTTGTTGGGGATAAGCTTATCTATAGGCACTTCTTTGATACCTACGAGTATATCACAGTCTGAGACGTCTTTTACAACAGCAATCCCTGCACTCTCATACTCGAATTTGCTGAATGTACGATCTGGCGATTCCTCTACTACCAGTTCTACCTTGGGGTGATTTTGCTTGAAAACAGCACATTGTTCTGGTGAAAGTGCTACGCGTTTATCTGCGGGTTGTTTCCATTCGCGTATAAGTCCTATTTTCATTTTCTTAATTTATTGCAGTGGTGTTAATATCCTTTAAAGCAAATCGGTATGCTTTTACAAGGGCTTCAGGAGCGGTATCCATATTGCTCCATTGCACTACCTTTTTATCTTTTTTAGTCTTTAGTATTACGAAGTACGTCATATTACCAATTTCATTCAGCTGTATGTCAATGAAGTCCATTTTCTTCAACGATTTCAGTATCTTTTTAAAGTCCTTGGGCGTTGCGGGTGCTATCTCTTGAGCATCGGCAGCCCCTATTGCACCCATTGGTCCTTTGCTTACAAAGCGTTGCCCATTGGGAAAAAAGTAGTAGCTATTGGCAGTGCCTGCAAAGCCTCCAGATGAGCCTATTTCTATGTATTTGGGGGGCAAATCGCGTAAAGAATACACCTTATTATTGCATTGAGTAAAACCAAGTAAACATATAACTGCGAGCAAAATTTTGTGCATACGTTAGCGAATATAAGCGTTTGGGGCAGTAAAATGGTGTTCTTTTGGCGTATTTGAGTGCGTAGGCCTTACTTTTGCAGTGTTATAGATGTGTTCTTTGATAGTATACCATATATCACAAACCATATGGGGCTGTTCTGGCTTTTGACGGGTTGGCCGATAGATGTGTAAGCATGTAGAGCGTTGAAAGTGCGGCTCTTAAATCTCGACTTTCAAAACACAACCGGCGAAAACAACTTCGCAATGGCTGCGTAGTCTTAGAGACTAGAGCAAATGCCATCCGCTTGCCCAAGTCATGTCTCGGATACGAGGGATCACAAGCGGTCGATAATCTGAGATAATTTTAGCCTATTTCTACCACGTTAAAATTTATTATGTAGGATAAGGATTGGTTGGGTTTTTGACCCACCTGACCCATCTCGAAAACCAAGGGACAATAAACATGTAGAAAACGCAATTCTATTCCAATTCGGACCCGAGTTCGACTCTCGGCAGCTCCACCAAAATTATTTCTATTTATTTCGACTCCTTTCTAAAGAAGTTCGATGTCAATAATTTAAGGGTTTTGAGTTTGCTATTTGTTTCGTTCTGATCCTACTCACGCTGTAAAGTCCAGTCTATTAAGTTTTACTTTAAAAAATCTCAACCACGTGAAATAATGAAACTAAATTTTACTTTTGTCTAGTCCATAAGTTTTAGATTCTTATCTAACCTTTATACTTACGATTTAATCAAACCAAAATAATGAGTCAGATAATAATCATGTCCATTAGGAAGTTAAAAAATCCCACATTTTGATATGAGTAAAAACTTTGCTTACACTCTGTTTTTTCTGCTCGCATGCTTGAGCTCAAACTATAGTGCAAATGGCCACGCAGGTGTAGGTGTAGTTGTCAAAGACGGATGCGATAGGTACCTGGCTATCGGAACATGGCATAGCAGTATTTCGGAGCTTAATAATACGATAAACTCAAATCGAGGTTTATATATTGACATTAATAATGATGGAACTTTTGTGAATTGTTGCAAAGGAACATCGTCGTCAGAATTTTTTATTTTTACAGATTACACAATTCCAAGCACCCCAGTCAATTGGAGTTTCATTACCCCAGGATCCTCGACCATAACAGAATTAGTGAATTATTTTAACAATTCAACGGTTTATAATAGTGCCAATTTAGCCAATCGATTTACAGCGGAAAAAGTATGGGATCCAGGTTGTCTCGGTAATAAGAAATTGCAGTCTTGGATAATTCTAAAATTGCCTTCATCACTAAACCCAGGCACAACATATAACTGCCGAACATCTACTTCCTCAGTTGTAGAAACTCCTTGTAATACACCGTATATTTTTCAAATTACTTTTGGAAGCGATATCACTATTACTGGAGACGATACACTAATGTGCGAATCAGATTCTTTAATCCTAACGTCTTCTCCCGCTCCAGATCTCGAATGGTTCAGAAATGGCGTTCTGATACAAGGGCCTAATGATGATAATACAATAGCCGTTTTGCAGCCAGGAAATTATACGGTCCGAAAAGGTGGCATTGGTTGTCAGTCTAGAACAAGTGAGATATACGAGGTAGCTTTTCACCCTCAACCTAAGGCTCAGTTTACCATAGATGACAGTCTGCAGTGCTTCCGTGGCCACGAGATCGTTGCTGTAAATGAAAGCACCGTTGTTCAAGGAACTGTTCAATCCCTTACCTGGACGACTGATAGTACAGATTATCCTAACATCGATACACTTAACCAAGTCTATTCCAGTGCAAATGACCATACCATTCAACTGACGATAGAATCGGATCAAGGGTGCTTTGATAGCTTGACTAAAGCTATAACTATTTATCCAAGGCCTGAGGCTGCTTTCCTTCTAGACACATCGGAGCAGTCGTGTTTTGAGTTTCCATTTATAAATACTTCCATTGGCGATAAAATTCAACCCTATTGGACTATTAAAAATGCTGATACAAGCAGCACATCTTATTTTGAAGATAATCCTAAGCATACATTAGACAAATTGGTTGATTCTGTGTTTGCGTGCCTGAAGGTTTCAGATAAAAATGGGTGTTTGGATTCAGTGTGTCTTTCTTTTCCAAACAAGTTTAAAGAGTCTCTTCATCTTTATAATATATTCACTCCTGATAATGATGGGTATAATGATACCTATTTAGTAGATATAGTAGGTGCCTCAGAATTCCAATTGTACATATGCAATAGATGGGGAAATCAACTGTTTTTTAGTCAAGATCCTAAAAATGGATGGAATGGGCAGTTTGAAAACTCAGGAGACACTTCGCCTGAAGGTACCTATTTTTATATCGTCAAATATCGAATGCTTTGCACCGAAAAACAGGAACGCATTTCAGGAATCGTAGAGCTTATTCGCTAGTCACTGATACGTTAATTACGAAAGGCTCTGACAATAACTAGGGGTCTTATGTTACTTTTACCCCAAAAAAATATGACAAAAACAACCCACACCATATACATGCTTGTACTACTTCTTGTAGCAAGTTGCTCTGCACCGCAAGATAATACTACTGAAAAAGATACCGTAGTATCTGCCGCAGTACAATCTCCAAAAGAGTTGCTCAGGCAAGCATACCAACTCTTCAAAGAAGGGGACGACGCAGCATCTATAGAGCTGGCTAATACCGTGCTTGCAATAGGCCGAAAGACAAAAAACGATACACTGGTAGGCAGAGCACTTACATCTCTTTGTAGAAATGCACAACGTAAACTGGACACCACCCGTTTGGCCCAATTGAGCCTTGAATTAAGTAGCCTCGCTGCATCATCTAGCAATCCACAATGGCTGATGTACCGAGCGCACATGAATGCTGAGATGTGGCGACTTATCGGCAATATGGACCGGGCAGAAGACTACTACAATGAAAGTATGCGAATCAGTTATGAAACTGGAGCTTTGGGTATGTACACCATTGATCACTTCAACAAATCGTTCGTATCCATAGCCAAAGGAGATTTTAAAACAGCCAATCAACTGATAACGAAGTACTATGCCCTCAGAAAAGAAGCCGACTCCACTGCGGCTGAAGATGCATACGGCCTTATTGCACTTGCTTACCTACTAGAGCAACAAGGAAACTACACCGGGGCTCACGAAGTAGCTACCGTAACACGAAGACTGTTCAAAGAACAAAACCTATTCCCAGAGCCGCCAGACGAAAAACCATTGATAGCAGTAGAAAACAAAGCAACTGAAGTACTCGATTCAGCGACGTTAGCTAAAATAAACCTCCGATCGAAAAATCAATCTGTATCTAGTTTGCTAACCAACTATTTAGACTAGGCACTCACCTGCTTTTAAGGGTATCCTAGTTTAACAAAAAAGGCAACGTTGCTTGGTGAAGGTCAGAGGATTGTAGTATTCCTCTGTGCACTGTTGAACCCGTAGAATAAATAACCTCATAAAAGGCGCTTCTCCTATATTTGCCTTCTATGCTTATTAAAACCTATGGAAGTGCTGTTTACGGAATCTCTGCTCAACTTATTACCGTAGAAGTAGATGTAGGCCAAGGAGCCAAAACCCAAATAATAGGCTTACCCGATAATGCCGTAAAAGAAAGCCAACCGCGTGTAAATGCTGCAATGAAAAACAGTGGCTACACCTATCCGCGTAAGGGTGTAGTTATCAATATGGCTCCTGCAGATATACGCAAAGAAGGTTCTGCTTATGACCTCACCATTGCCATTGGTGTTATGGCTGCAGGAGAACTCATAACCGCAGATCTAATAGAAGAAACCGTCATCATGGGTGAGCTAAGCCTAGATGGAAGTATCCTACCCATAAAAGGAGCGCTACCCATAGCCATACAGGCTCAGAAAGATGGCTACAAAAGACTCATAGTACCCAAAGAAAACGCCCGAGAAGCAGCCATAGTAAAAGACCTAGAAGTCTATGGAATGGAAAACCTAAAAGATGTAGTATGCCTGCTGGAAGGCACCCAACAATTTGAACGAACCATCGTAAATCCTCGTGATGAGTTCGCAGACAGTGTAGACAAATTAGTATACGATTTTAGTGATGTAAAGGGCCAAGAAAATATAAAACGAGCAATGGAAATAGCCGCCGCAGGTGGTCATAATATAATCCTCATAGGCCCTCCAGGAGCAGGCAAAACTATGCTAGCCAAAAGACTCAACACCATTCTGCCTCCTATGAATCTACACGAGGCGTTAGAAACCACTAAGATACACTCGGTGGCGGGTAGACTGGGAAACAATGCTACGCTAATGGCTCAACGACCTTTTAGGAGTCCGCATCACACCATAAGTGACGTTGCTCTGGTAGGTGGTGGTAATCATCCACAACCAGGAGAAATTAGCTTGGCACATAACGGAGTTTTATTCTTAGATGAGTTGCCTGAGTTTAAGCGTACTGTACTCGAGGTATTACGTCAACCGTTGGAAGACAGACGCGTAACCATAAGTAGAGCGAAGTTTTCTGTCGATTATCCCTGCTCTATGATGCTTGTAGCCAGCATGAATCCATGCCCTTGCGGGTACTTCAATCATCCCGAAAAAGAATGCGTATGTGCTCCGGGAGTAGTACAGAAATACCTCAGTAAAATTAGCGGACCACTGCTCGACCGTATCGATATACACATAGAAGTAACTCCCGTAAAATTTGATGAGCTAAACAAGCAAGATACGGGTAATGAGGAACAAAGCGAAGCGATTCGAACGCGTGTAATAACCGCCCGTGAACTTCAAAATAAACGCTTCAAAACACTACCGCTCTACAGCAATGCCCAGATGGAAAGTAACCTGATACGCAAGTACTGTGAGATAGACGCCAAAGGCGCTCTCCTCCTCAAAAACGCGATGAACAAACTAAACCTCTCTGCTCGTGCCTACGACCGTATTCTAAAAGTAAGTAGAACCATAGCAGACCTGAGCGGCAGTGAAACGATAAACATGGAGCACCTAGCAGAGGCTATCCACTACAGAAGTTTGGATCGCGAAAATTGGGGGGCCTAAATAGGTTTGAATTTAAATAGGACCCCTTACCTTTGTACCATGCAACTAATCACTACACACGTTTGTATGGTCAAGGACATCGGTGTTCACGGCAACCTCTTTGGAGGGATAATGATGGCTTGGATAGATGAAGCCGCAAGTGCCATGGCTGTAAGCATATGCCATACACCCAATATGGTGACCGTAAAGGTAGATGAGTTGGTTTTTAAAAAAACTGTGAAAGAAGGTTTCTTGATTCGCATATATGGCGAAGTTGCCCATATGGGCAACACGTCGCTTACCTTCAAAATAGAAGCTCGTAAAGTGAGCGTATATACCGGAGAAGAAGATGTAGTAGTTACAACAAACACCACCTTTGTACGAATAGATGAAGAAGGCAAACCTACTCCTATACCTACCATTGTAAAAGAAAGATACAAAGACAAGCAGGGTTAATCTTTCTTTGATTTCGAATCTACATTAATACTTTATTCACTCCGTTCCTCAACTCTTCCCTACGTCTCGTTTAATCTGTGTAATCTTCTCGTTTACCTTTTGGTTATTTCATAGTATTCACCATAAAATAGTAATTATTATGCAACCAAAAACAAACAGAACAAGACCAGACCGAATTATTCTATTTGAGATAGGCTCAATTCTAGCCCTTCTCTTTGTGAACTATATGCTCAACTTTCAGTATGGCGTTGCTTCAGCAGAACCACCCAAGACACAAGAAAATCCCTTTACAGAAAAACCGTATGTACTTGGACCACTCGTTGAGCCCAAAACCATTACAGAGCCCAAACCTCAAAAAACTGAACTTATTAAAGCATCTGTTTTTGATGCCAGAGCGCTCATTAAGCAAGTAGATGAGTTCTTCAAGGCCCAGGATCAAATTATAGCGCCCCCTAGCTTCACTCCCCCCACGCCCATGGCCCTTTTTATAACACAAGAAAGAATCGATTCCTCTTCAATAGTACATGATTTCTCAGATCAAATGCCTGAGTTCCCAGGCGGCGAAAGAGAGCTCATCAAGTATATTGTTTCTCAATTTGATATACCAGATCCACTATTTGAGTTCGGAAACAATGTGAAACTCGATGTTGAATTTGTAGTAGACCAATATGGAGATATCTCTGATTTTAAAATACTTAACTGCACTAGACCCGGTTTTGGATTAGAAGATGAAGCCAAACGTGTGTATACTAAAATGCCAAAATGGACACCCGGCACTAACCGCGGCAAGCACGTGAATGTACGATTACGACAACCCATACAAATTCAACTAAATTAGGCTAGAGTTATCCTGAATAGTTGGCTTATCATTTGAATAAGGACATTTTCATAAACGTAACATTTTTTAAATGAAGAGAGTCAACTGGCTCTCTTTTCCTTTTAACTGAATATCTGTGTTGTGTCATTTCTGACCGCTGTTCAAGTCCAAAAGACCTTTTATGAACTGGGTCATATCATTTCAAACTATTTCTCGTTATATTTACGATATGACAAAATCGCAGAATACATTTCGCTTTCTACTCACAGCATTTATGCTGGTAGCAGTGGCTAGTATCTCTTGCGCTACGGCAGAAGGGGGCGATAAAGATAAAAACGGTAAAAAAAATCCAAAGAAGGCTAGTATTACCCTGTTAGATAGTAATACTACAGAGAACAAATACGATATACCCACGGCTAAAAACCAAGTAGATGATACATTGGTGTATGAGGATTGGGATGGTCAAGGTGGCGGTGGAGACGATGACCGCCAATACAGCGGAGCATATCAAGGTAATCAAGATATGGGAGGGTCCAAAAACAAACTGAAGAATGGATACCAAATTAGAGCAGGTCATGCAATAGCCGCTTTTAAAAAAACATATAAAGTAACGTTTGATATTTATCCGAACCCTGCGGTAAATGAGCTGCATATAAGAGCCGAGCAGCCACCGCAAACACTGCAAATAACCAATCGTATTGGGCAAATAAAAAAACAAGGAGACTTCACCCCTGTAGTAACGGTAACCGACCTAACGCCAGGAGTTTATACTATACAATTGACCTACCCTGATCGGCACGTTGAGACGCGTAAATTTATCAAGTACTAGTTCCATTTTGTTTAATCAACTAAAAGTAAGAAAACCATGTTAAAAGCTGTAATCATAGACGACGAGAGAAAAAGTAGAGAAAACCTAGAGTTACTCCTTGATTCATTTGTAGAAAATGTACAAATCGTAGGCACAGCAGATGGTGTGCTTGAGGGTATCCGCGCAATTGATGAGCATCACCCTGACCTAATTTTCTTAGATATTCACTTAGCAGATGGCGATGGTTTTCAGGTACTTGAAAGCTTAAAAAACAAAAATCAAAACGTAATTTTTGTCACTGGCCATGAAGAACACGCTGTAAAGGCTTTTCGCTCCGAGGCTATAGACTACTTACTAAAACCTGTATGCATAGAGCATCTGCAAGGTGCAGTAGATAGAGTTCGTGTTAGACAAACTGCTCTCTATAATAAAGCAAGCATTAAAACAGGCCAAATCTCCATTTCGAATAACAAAGGGCTTTCATTTCTGAAAACAGAAGATATTCTATACTGTAAAGGGGATGGAGCATACACCTACTTTTACTTGAAAAATGGATCCCGCATTACTACTTCCAAAAATTTAAAAGAATACGAAAACCGATTGGATGGGTTCAATTTTTTTAGAAGCCACAAGTCATACCTCATAAATCTTGCGGAGATAAAAACCTACATTCGTGGCAATGGCAGATATGCAGTGATGTCTAATGGAGACCATGTTAGCGTTTCTAAAAGAAGAAAAGACACCTTCTTAGCTGCCCTCGGCAGTGCATAGAATAAAGATCATATACGCAATTATACTCTTGAGTTTGGGCTTACTTAGTAACGCTCAAAACCAGTCCAATAATATTCGTTTCCAGAATATCACTGTAGACGATGGCCTATCTATGGGTACCATTACCGCATTTACACAAGACCATAAAGGCTATATATGGATCGCAACAGCAGAAGGTTTACATCGATACGATGGTAAGTCCTTCAAAATTTTTAAGCACAGAGAAAGTAGTAGGAATTCGTTATCAGATAGCTACATCACCACCTTGGCCACCAAGGGTAACACTATCTATATAGGAACCAATTTAGGAACCATCGATATTCTTAATACCGATAGCTATGTATTTTCTCACATAGCCCTAAATACCCAAGATGCAAACTACGATTACCCCATAGAACAACTTCTTCTATACCAAGACAGACTTATCATAGATACTGATGGCGGTGGTTTGTGGGAATATTTTTATAGCGAAAAAAAGATACGAAAGGTACAGATAGCCCAATTGGCTGATACTGAAATAGAGGCGATGATGGTGCACAAAGACAGCCTCTACCTACTGACCAAAAATGCGCTCATCGCTACCAATTTACATAAAGCCAAGATAATCTACGAAACCAATGAAAAATATGCATTCAATGCACTGTGCGCATTTAATCAAAGCATCCTTATAGGGAGCAAAAATGGGCTTTTTCTTCTTACAGATGAATCTCGCTTACACCCAATAGAATTGCCTCCAAGAAAGCGGTATGTGAAGCAGATAAATAATATAATCCAGGACGGGAAGAGAGCATGGGTAGGATCGGATGGTGGCCTTATGCTTTTAGAAGAAGACCTAACCGTACGATTATACCGCTCCAACCAGTTAAGGCCATACTCATTGGTGAGTGATAAAGTGAATCACCTCTTTGTAGACCGAGACAATATAGTGTGGTTAGGTACCATATCAGGGGTGAGTAAGTATGCCCCACAATTAAGTAAGTTTGATTTGCTCCAATATTTCGACCTGGACGGTATAACCTATGGCAACAATGTATACTTTACCTACGAAGATCAAAACGCAAGTATTTGGTTGGGTACACTCGGCTCCGGTCTTGTCAAACTCGATGCCAATAATAACATAGAGCGCATATATCCAAAACTAGGAGCCGGAAACTCAGAATCTGAGTCTGTACGAAGCATCTTGCAAGATACAAAAGGTACCTATTGGATAGGTACTCCAACTGAAGGACTATTCATTTTTGATCCCAAAACTGGTTATAATAAGCAGGTAGCCAGTGTGCAGCAAGGAAACCTAAATAATAATACCATCAGATCCATATTCGAAGACAAGTATGGAACAATTTGGCTCGGCACCAACGTAGGCCTCTCTGGAAAGGATTCGAACACCAACCATTTTAAGCATTATCAAGCTGATTCATTACACAAAAACAATTCCATATACGAAATAATAGAGCATCCAACGGAGGACAAACTAGTAATAGCCAGTTTTAGAGGCGGTTTACAATTGTTTGATCTTAACACGAAACGTTTTGAAATTTTAAAACACGATGCAGAGGACTCCAGCAGCATTAGCAACAATAATCTTATGTGTCTTGAGTGGGTAAATAATGACACCCTGCTTATAGGAACGTATGGCGGCGGCCTTAATATATATGACCTACATACAAAGACATTTAGTAGTATATCTGAGGTAGATGGACTAATAAATAACATTGTCTACGGTGTGCTTTATGATACCATAGGTTCTGTATGGCTTTCTACTAACGACGGACTTGTCAATTATAACCTATACAAAAACACCTATACAAACTTTAAACCCGTGCATTATCTGCAGAGTACAGAATTTAACGAAGGGGCTTTTCAGAAAAGTAGCACAGGTACATTCTACTTTGGCGGTGTGAACGGACTTAATATTTTTAATCCAGATCAGATCCTTTTTGATACTTCTACTCGCAATGTTATGCTAACAGATCTGCGGGGTACCTTTACCAAAAAGACAGAAAGCAGTATCACTCTTGGCTTCCTGAAAAGTAGATTGGAGATTGACTTTATCTCACTATACTATGCAAATCCTAGTGGTGTAGCCTACCGCTACAAGCTACAAGGACTAGACGAAGATTGGGTAGATGCTAGAGCAAGTAACACAGCGGTATATCCAATTCTAGCTCCAGGAAGCTATACGTTTATTGTAGAAGCCAATGATGAATTTGGCAACTGGTCTGGTATGTCAGATCCGTTAAAAATTCAGGTAATGCCACCAATATGGCAACGCTGGTGGTTTATACTACTCACCACAGGGATCCTTGCTGGACTAATCGCAGCGCTATTTAGATACAGAACACGTGAGATTAAACGCTCCTATAAACTTCAACTTGTTGACTCTGAGCTAACAGCACTGCGGAGTCAAATGAATCCACATTTTATCTTTAATTCACTCAATAGTATACAGTATTTCATTTTAAAAAAAGAACCACGAGAAGCATATACCTACTTAAGCAAATTTGCCAGTCTCATGAGAAAAATACTCCAAAATAGCAGGCTCAAATACATTAGTATAGCTGCAGAAATAGCAGGATTAGACCTCTACCTGGAGATGGAAAAAATGAGGATGGATAATAACCTAGACTATACCATTAAGACTCGGAACATAGAGGACTTAGAAATGGCCAATATGCCTACCATGTTGATACAACCGTACATCGAAAACAGCATCATACACGGACTACTACCCAAACAAGATAATCGCAAATTAGACATTCTAATATCTAAGGAGAAACAGCACCTACTCTGCACTATAATTGACAATGGGATAGGACGAGAAGCAGCACGTATTATGAACGCCAGAAGGAGCTCTACACATAACTCTACTGGAATGAACCTTACACAAGAACGTCTTAAGATACTCAGTGAAGGGAAAGGAGACTACGATGTTATAATCAATGATATTCAGAACAAAGACGGAACCAAAGGAACAGAAGTAAAACTGGTGATCCCCATTATTAGCCAAATAAATTGAAGGTAATCCAACTGCCTAAATAGGCTAATGATGTCATGTAAACAAATTGTATAACCGGCCATTTCCAAGATTTGGTTTCCTTGTAAACAACAGCTAACGTACCCATACACTGCATAGCAAATGCATAAAATACCATAAGAGAAAGTACTACCCCTAGGGAATAAACGGGCTTACCGTTAGCCAATGTGTCTTTCCTCATTTTATCCCGTATTTGCTCAAAATTATCTTCATCTCCTACGCTGTATATCGTACTCATTGTCCCTACAAATACTTCCCTAGCAGCAAATGAAGTGATCAGTGAAATCCCTATTTTCCAATTGAATCCAATAGGCAGTATGGCAGGCTCTAGTGTTTTTCCGAAGTGACCGGCGTAGCTTTCTACCAGTTTTTCAGATTCTTGTATACTGAACGTTTGATCAGTCTTAGGGCCGTAGCTTGCTAGAAACCATAGCACTACAGAAACTACAAGTATAACTTTACCCGCTTCTGTAACAAAACTGCGCGATTTTTGCCACATATTAATCCAAATATTGCCCCACCGTGGAACATGGTAAACGGGCAACTCCATTATAAAATATGACGGCACATCGTGTCGTATAATCCATTTAAAAACTACAGCGGCTACAAGAGCAGCAGCAGTACCCAAAACATACATGCCTAGCATTAGAAGCGCCTGTACACTGACTATCCCTACATATTGGTCACTAGGTATAGCCATACTAATAAGTAAAGTGTAAACGGGTAGTCTCGCTGAGCAACTCATCAGCGGGGTCACCATTATCGTGATCAATCTATCTTTCCAGTTTTCGATGTTTCGCGTACTCATTATTGCAGGTATAGCGCAAGCAGCACCACTCAGTAGAGGAACCACAGACTTACCACTAAGACCCAGCCCCCGTAACATCTTATCCATAATAAAACTAACACGAGCCATATATCCTGTATCCTCTAGCAGTCCCATAAAGAAAAACAGAATTGCAATCTGAGGTACAAATACAACAACACCTGCTACGCCAGCTACTAGACCATTTATGACCAATTTTTTAAGCCATCCGTCAGGAAGCACAGCGGAAAGCCACTCACTGAGTAGGGAGAATCCGTTTTCTATCCAGTCCATAGGATAGGCCGCTAAGCTAAATACGCTCTGAAAGATAACCAACAGTACCACCAAAAACATAAGATATCCCAAAATAGGATGTGTAGCCCATGCATCTATTTTATTGGAGACCAACTCTCTTTTAGATTTTAATGTAGTGGTCTTATTGAGTAGTTTATTAATGGAAACAAAATGACTTTCATGTGTATGGTCCTCCTTACTACCAAAAGCATAGTGCGGAGCAAACTGGTCTTGACCTAGCGCTTTTTTCAACTCTGCGATGCCATCTCCTGTTCGTGCATTTACTTTATATATGCGAATACCTAGTTCCTTTTCCAGCCGATCTATATCAATCTCAAAACCCTTAAAATCAGCAATATCTAGCATCGTAAGAGCCAAAACCATAGGAATGCCATGCTGCGCTAACTGACTAAAGTAGAACAAGTTTCGTTTCAGATTAGCTGCGTCCGCAACGTATAAAATCGCATCTGGAAGCGGGTCCTCAAAAAACACCTTCACCGCTTCTTTCTCATCTAAACTTTTTGGATTGAAGGAATAGGTTCCTGGCGTATCTATTAGGTCTATAAAACTATCTTCAATAGCAAATCTACCTACCTTATTTTCTATGGTAGTCCCTGGCACATTGGTAATTTTTTGCTTTAGGCCCGTAAGACTATTGAAGAGTGAGGATTTACCACAATTTGGGTTCCCTGCTAGTACTATCTTGATTTTCTTATTGTCAGACATTTGCTTAATTAGGTAGCAAAAATTGGATCTAATGGCCGAATTTCAATTGTTTCTGCCTCATTCTTGCGCATACTTAATGTGTATTCTTCTAGTTCATAAGCAATCGGATCTCCCAACGGAGCTTTAAGAATAGGTTTGATAAGCGATCCCGGTATACAGCCCATTTCTTGTAGCTTTTCCTTGAAAGGAGAGTCTGCTACAGATCGTATTCTACCGATTTTCCCTATGTGTAGTTCAGTAAGTTTCACTTGACTACCGCAAAGATGTATTTTTATTTGGTTTAATTAAAGATAACGACCAAATCTCACCAACCCAACAATACCCTGACTTTCTCTTTTAGCCTGCTCTGGCCCATAAAGTTAACCTCTAAATCTGCATTAAACGGGATTGGTGTATCGAGACTGCCCACTCGCATCACAGGAGCATCTAAACTGGTAAAGCAGTGCTCACCAATCCAAGCCGCTATTTCTCCGCCAATACCTCCTTCAAGTGTATCCTCATGTACCACAATCACCTTACCTGTTTTGGCTACTGCATCACGCACTGCTTCCTTATCCCAAGGCAACAATGTACGAAGATCTACTATACAGGCATCTATGCCTAACTCAGCTACCACATCCTCACACCACTTTACGGCTAGCCCATAAGTAATAAAGGTGATATCTTTACCTTCTTGCACCAGTCTTGCCTTACCTATTTCTATGGTAAACTCCTCTTTGTGAACTTCTTCTCGTAAACTCCTGTACATACCCTTGTGCTCAAAAAACAACACTGGATTAGGGTCTTCAAAAGCTGCGAGAAGTAACCCTTTCGCATCTGAAGGAGTACTCGGATAAACTATTTTGAGTCCGGGTAAGTGAAAAAACCACGCTTCATTGCTCTGGCTGTGGAAAGGCCCTGCCGCAGCTCCGCCTCCCGTAGGCATACGGATCACCACATCACTATTTTGCCCCCAACGATAGTAGGTTTTTGCTAAATTATTTGCTATCTGGTTAAATCCGCAACTCACAAAATCTGCGAACTGCATCTCTACCATTGCTTTCTTACCCCCTATAGATAGTCCCAGTGCAGCACCTAAGGGAGCTGCCTCACAAATAGGGGTGTTCCGCACCCTGTCATGACCAAACGTAGCAACAAACCCATCTGTTATTTTAAAAACACCACCATAATCACCAATGTCTTGACCCATTAGTACCAAGTTGTCATACTTATGCATTGCCGTTTTCAATCCATCTTGAATGGCATCAATAAAACGTATTTCGGTCTTCTCGCCTTGCGCCTCAATCGCAACAGGTGAATATGACTTGTATATCTCCCTTATTTCTGCCTCTGTATCCACAGCTATTGTCTCTTTGACCTTCAGAATTTCTACGGCATCATTTATTTCATCTGTAATGGCTTTTTTGATATCAACTATCTCACTATCAACAAGATAATTATTATCCACCAAGTACTTTTCGAACGTATGTATGGGATCTTTTTTTGCCCACTCGTTCATAAGTTCTTTGGGAACATATTTTGTACCACTAGCTTCCTCGTGACCACGCATTCTAAAGGTCTTGCATTCCAATAAAAAAGGTCGTGGATTTTCACGTAAATCTTGTGCAATAGCAGAAACCTCAGCGTACACCTCTAAGACGTTGTTCCCGTCTATAGTCTTACTTTCAATGCCATACCCTATCCCCTTGTCTGCCAAATTCTTACACCTAAATTGATCTATAGACGGAGTTGAGAGTCCGTACCCATTATTTTCTATTAAAAATATAACTGGCAAATCCCATACCGCTGCAAGATTCAAAGCCTCGTGAAATTCGCCTTCACTTGTACCCCCATCGCCGCTAAAAGCAAGCGTAACCTTTCCTTTACCTTCTAGCTTATTGGCAAGAGCAACACCGTCTGCCACGCTTAACATGGCTCCCAAGTGTGAAATCATACCAGCTATGTGGTATTCGTTTGTACCAAAATGAAAAGAACGGTCTCTCCCATTGGTAAAACCTTCTTTATTCCCTTGCCACTGATGAAGTAATCTCTTTAGTGGAATACCTCTGCTTGTGAATACGCCCAAGTTTCGGTGGAGCGGCATAATATACTCATCAGGTTCTAGCGCCAAAGTAGCCCCTACCGCTATGGCCTCTTGTCCTATTCCACTAAACCACTTGCTTACTTGTCCCTGCCTGAGGAGCTTGAGCATTTTCTTTTCTATCATACGCGGTTTTACCAGTGAGGTATATAGCTCCCTTAGTTTGGCCGAATCATATGTGTTAAATTTATTAAAATCCATACGCGCGATACGAATTAAATACAATAATAGGTAGCTGCTCTATTTTTACGGCTGTATTTTTGTGCTGTGCTTCTTCTGCTAGACAATTACGACTCATTTACCTACAACCTGTATGACTATTTCTGCCGCTGCGGAGCTGCAGTGGAAGTGGTCCGAAATGACGACATAGATACAGCTACCATCGCCAATAAATATACCGGTATTATCTTTTCCCCCGGACCTGGAGAACCAAAAAATGCTGGTAAAATGATGGAAATAATCCAGTTGTATCACGATCAAATGCCCCTATTTGGCGTATGCCTAGGCATGCAAGCAATAGGTGAATATTTTGGAGCAACTCTCGGTAAGGCCAGCTACCCTATGCACGGCAAAACCAGTGTTTTGACCTATGATAGAAGACATCCCTTGTTTCATGAAATCATATCCCCGTTTCATGTTTGTAGGTATCATTCTCTGGTTCTATCTAGTATTGAAAACACGTCACTGCAAACCATTGCCCAATCTGCACAAGACG